>JBBKXP010000204.1:0-8019 GCA_037969545.1 Paracoccaceae bacterium
GGCCACCGCTGCCGGAAGGGTTCTCTTATGGCCGATATTCTCCAGACCTGATGACTGCGCGTATTTGGTGTTCAGCTTGCAAGGCGTTGTTTTTTAAACAGTTCTCCAGAGTCCAGAAAAACACTTCGATGCCAGTCTCGTTCGGCCAGATGGAACTGAAATCGGAACTCGTCGCGATGACTGCCAAGGTGTGGTTGCACCGACGTGCCGCCATGCAGCGAGCAGCAACAAGGGCGTATTTTGTTGAAAAACTCCGCTTTCGGGGCAAGACAATGAACTTTTTCGCCATACAGGCCGAACACTTGGTTTTGGCGAGGGGATTGGCCAAAATCAGTCTCCGTCTCCGGTGGGCGAGCTCCTGGCGTCCGGTCCACATTTCCACCCGACCTTTGCAAACTATGTGTTTTTGGCAGAAATTAGCGAACTTCAGATTGCGGAGTTTTTCAACAAAATCGGCGGATAGTGTGCATTCGCTGCACCTACGCGCGTGCTATCTCAGATTTAGAAAAGAAGACATGCACAGGCCGAAAAACCGCGGTTTCCTTGCTGCGTACTGCGCCAAGGTTGCCTGTGCGTAGGACGCAGGCCAGGTGGGCGTCAGGACAGGCTTTTTTTTTCGGCATCCTGCACGACACTCCAGCCAAGGCTTGCCGATATCTCGCACGCGATTTTGGTGATCTGCGGGCCGAGTTTTTCACGAAACGCAGGCGTGAACACCCGCACTGATCCGGTCGCACCGATGGACATCGTGGCCCCCGGCCCGCTTGACGCAAGCGGGGCCGCGACCGAGCACATGCCGCGCTCGATTTCTTCCACGCATTCCGCAAAACCGCGCTGGCGGATGGTTTCGAACTCCGCTTCGAGGTCATGCACGTTTGTCAGGGTGAATTCAGTGTATGCGCGCAACCGGCCTTCCATTTCGCCGGTCTGAAACAGGTCTGGCGAAAAGGCGGCAACTGCCTTTGAGCACGAACAGGCATGCAGCGGGCGCTTTCCCAAACCGGGATGGAGATAGGACACACCCGTGTCCGGCGTTTCGACATGAATGATTTCCACGGATTTGCCGCGCAACCGCGACAGGAAGAACGCGGTTCCGAAGTGTGTGGCGGCCTGTTTCAGCGTTGGCGTGATAAGTTCCAGCAGCGCGCGGTCGGAATTATCGCTGTATGTAATCCCCTTCAGGCGAGTGCCGATCGTGAACTGCCCACGCCCGACCGGCTCCAGCAGACCGACGCTGACCAGGTCCTGCACCAACCTGTAGGCGGACGGCTTGGGCAGGTCCGAATGGGCGCAAATCTCGGCCACCGTTGCCTCCCCCTTCTGTCCGACGATTTCGAGAATGCACGTGAGGCGTTCCAGATGCATGAATTTTTACCTTGTGAGAATCTAATTATCGAAGTACGAGAATTGAAGCGTTATCGCAAGGGAGGAATGTGATGATGGACGGTGCATGTTGCGGCCCGGGCTATGCAAGCCCGGCCGAGGCCATCAAGGCCCCGCGCGAAAAATTGCTCTACACGATCGCCATATACACAGGTACCGGAATTCAAAAACCGGACTACCTGGCGACGGTTGACGCAGACCCCGAAAGCCCGACCTATAGCCAAGTGCTTCACCGCTTGGAAATGCCAGGGATCGGGGACGAGCTCCACCACATGGGCTGGAACGCCTGTTCCTCATGCCATGACGACGCGGGCATGTCCCGCAAGTACCTCTTGGTGCCTGGTGTGCGGTCCAACAACATCCACGTCATCGACACGGCCACCGACCCGCGCGCACCGCGCCTGCACAAGGTGATCGACGGGGCCGAGATCAAGTCAAAGACCGACCTCAGCGGGCCGCACACGGTGCACTGCCTCAGGTCCGAGATCATCATCTCCTTCCTTGGCGACGCCAAGGGTGAAGCGCCGGGTGGCTACCTGCATCTGAACAAAGATTTCGAGATCGTCGGCCGCTGGGAGGCGTCGATGGGCGATATCCCGTTTGGCTACGATTTCTGGTATCAGCCGCGTCACAACGTGATGATCAGCTCGGAATGGGCAGCGCCCAACACGTTCATGCCGGGGTTCGACCTCGAAGAGGTGGGCTACCTGAAATACGGCCGACGCCTGCACATCTGGGATTTCGAAAAGCGCGTGCCGGTCGAGACGATGTATCTGGGCGAGGACGGGCTAATTCCGCTGGAAGTCAAGTTCCTGCACGACCCGAACAGCACGCACGGTTTCTGTGGCGCAGCGCTATCCACCAACGTGATCCATTTCTGGAAATCCGAAACGGGCAAGTGGGAATGGGAAAAGGTCATCGACGTTGAAAACGAGCCGCATCCCGAATGGCCCATCCCGGTGCCGGGCGTGATGTCGGCCATCCTCGTGTCGATGGACGACAGATATCTTTACCTCAACAACTGGCTGCACGGAGACATGCGCCAATACGACATCACCGACCCGCATAATCCGAAATTGACCGGACAGGTCTGGATGGGCGGGCTGCTGGGCAAGGCGCTCGAGGTCAATGGTGTCAAGGTTGCGGGCGGGCCGCAGATGTTCCAGCTCTCGCTGGACGGCAAGCGGCTCTATGTCACCACATCGCTGTTCTCGACTTGGGACAACCAGTTCTACCCCGATATCCGGACCCAGGGCGGCGTGATGGTCATGATCGACTGCGATGTCGAAAACGGCGGGATGACGATTAACCCTGATTTTATCGTTGATTTCGGCAAGGAACCCAACGGTCCAAGCCGCTGCCACGAAACCCGCTACCCCGGTGGCGATTGCACGAGCGATATCTGGCTTTGACCGAGACGCGGACCATAACGGTCGCCAATCGCGGCGGCGCGACCTACGAGGTCGAGGCGCGCCGGCCGCTTCTTGACACGCTGCGCGAGCAGGGCGTCGATCTGCCTTACGGCTGCAAGTATGGCGGTTGCATCACCTGCGCCGCCAAGCTGACCAGCGGCGCGGTCGACCAGCGCCGTCAGGTCGCGCTCAACAACCGCCAAATCGCGAATGGCTACGTCCTGCTTTGCGTCGCGCGGCCGGTGACGGACTGTGCGCTGGAAATCGGCGTGGAGAGTCATGACAAACTTTACCGCAACCCGTTCCTCGATCCGCTGCAGCCGCATGAGCTGAAGGCGGATATCGCCACACCGAAGGAGCCTTGAATGCCCGAAGCCGATATCGATCACCGCTACGACTATCCGCAAGCCTACCTGTCCGACATCCTGCGCTCGGTCAAAGCCATCGCCATGGTCGGGGCCAGCGCGGACAAGACTAAGTTCAGCTATGGCGTGCTGCGGGTGCTGCATGAAACGGGCTACGATATGATCCCGGTCAATCCCAACCCGGCTGTAACCGAAATCCGTGGCATCCCCGTGTGCCGGTCCCTCAAGGACATCGAACGGCCAGTCGACATGGTCGAGGTCTTCCGCCCTAAGGAAGAACTCTACGGCATCGCCGAACAAGCGATCGAGATCGGTGCCAAGGTCCTTTGGGGCCAGATCGGTGTCTACGACGACCGTGCGGCGAAACTTGCCGAAGAGGCGGGATTGAAGGTGGTGATGGACCGTTGCCCCAAGATCGAGCTTTTCCGCCCGTTCTGGAAGCCGCGGCTTGACCTTGAGATTTGACCCGAGCGACCTGACGCCTTCCGGAAAAGGAAACTGACTATGCCCCAGACCATTACCAAGGCTTCCAAGGACATCGTGAAAGAAGCGATGGCGACCGTGCCTGCAATCAGCGCCGAGGAGGCATTGAGCTTGGCGGGCTCGCCCGATCACGTCTTTGTCGACCTGCGCGATGGCACGGAACAGGCAAAGTCAGGCGTCATCGCCGGGGCCGTTACGTCATCGCGCGGCATGATGGAATTCCATATCGACCCGGAAAGCCCGGCGCACAAACCAGAATTCAATCAGGACAAGACCTACGTCTTTTACTGCGCATCCGGTGGACGGTCGGCCCTCGCGGCGAAGGTTGCCATGGAGATGGGCCTCTCGCCCGTCGTGAACATGTCCGGCGGCGTCGGTGCATGGAAGAGGGCCGGGGGCACGTTGGAGTAAATCATGGACGGTACAATGGAAAACGACAGCCTCATCCTGCGCTCAGATGAAGACGGCATCGCCGTCCTGACGCTGAATTCACCCAAATCCATCAACGCCCTGTCAGAGACGATGCTGGCCACAATGTCGGAGATGCTGGACGACATCGCAGCGGACCGCAGCGTCAAGGCGGTTGTTCTGCGCAGCGGCGGTAATCATTTTTGCGCAGGCCATAACCTCAAGGAAATGACGGCGCGCCGCGCCGACGAGGACGGTGGGTTCCAGTATTTCCATGACCTCTTCGCCAAGTGCTCGGCGATGATGTTGCGCGTCGTGCGCTTGCCGCAGCCCGTGATCGCCGAGGTCAAGGGGATCGCCACGGCGGCGGGCTGTCAGCTTGTGGCGTCCTGTGATCTGGCCGTCTCCGCCGATGATGCGAAATTCGCCACGTCGGGTGTGAACATCGGGTTGTTCTGCTCGACCCCGATGGTCGCCCTGGCGCGCAATGTGCCCCGCAAACTGGCGATGGAAATGCTGCTTCTGGGGGAATTCCTTCCGGCAGCCCGCGTCGCTGAAATGGGTCTCTTGAACCGTGTCGTGCCACTGGCAGAGCTGGAGGGCGCAAGCATGGAAATTGCGCGCATCATCGCCGACAAATCCCCGGCTGCCGTCAAGATCGGCAAGCGTGCCTTCTACGAGCAGCTCGAAATGCCGCTGGAGCAGGCTTACGCCTTTGCCGGCCGCACGATGGCGGAAAACATGATGGCGCGCGATGCAGAGGCTGGAATCGAGGCCTTCACCCGCAAGAAACCCATGCCGGAATGGACTGGCGAATGACGTTCGACGGTCCCGAGCTTGCGCGGAACGCGGCCAATCACACCGCCTTGTCGCCCGTTTCCATTCTCAAACGGGTGGAGCGGGTGCACCCGGAGCTGCCCGCGCAAATCCACGGAAACATCCGCCGCAACTGGGGCGAGGTCGCGGCGCGGTGCAGGCGTCTTGCTTCTGCTCTGACCAAGTTAGGTATCGGCAAGGGCGATACGGTTGCGCTGATCGCGCCAAACATCCCCGAGGCCCTGGAATGCGCGCTGGCCGTTCCCATGCTGGGAGCGGTCCTGAACGCGAACAACACGCGGCTCGATGTAGGCACTATCGCCTATATTCTGGACCACGGCGAAGCGAAGGTGCTGCTCGTCGATACCGAGTTTTCGGGCATTGCGGCCGAGGCTGTCACACAGTCTGGCCTTGATCTGCTGATTGTCGATATCGAGGACAGCGAAGGGCCTGGTGGCACGCGGATCGGGTCGATGACCTACGACGAGCTTCTGGCCGACGGCGACGCGGATTTCGCCTATGTCCTGCCCGATGATGAATGGGACGCGATTGCGCTGAACTACACGTCCGGCACCACGGGGCGGCCCAAGGGTGTGGTCTATTCGCACCGCGGGGCCTGGACCAACGCGGTCAACAACGTGGTCACCTGGGAAATGCCGCACCACCCTGTCTATCTCTGGACGCTGCCGCTGTTTCACTGCAACGGCTGGTGCTTTCCCTGGACGATCACGATGCTGGCGGGAACGCATGTGTTCCTGCGCGCGCCAAGAGCGGATGCGATCTATGACGCCTTCGCCGATCATGGTGTCACGCATCTCTGCGGTGCACCGATCATCATGTCGATGATCAGCGGTGCCGATGCAAAGCGGGACTTCCCGCAAAAGATCAAGATGATGACCGCCGCCGCGCCGCCTCCGGCCAGCGTCATCAGGGGGATGGAGGCCATGGGCATCTCCATCACGCACGTCTACGGGCTGACCGAAGTCTATGGACCCGCTGTCGTCTGCGCAGAAAAACCCGTTTGGGCGGCGCTTTCCGCTGAGCAACAGGCTGAAATGAAGGCGCGTCAGGGTGTGGCCTACGAGCTTGAGGAAGACGTGCTGGTCCTCGACCCCGACACCGGCACACCCGTGCCGTGGGATGGCAAGACGCTGGGCGAGGTCGTGTTTCGCGGCAATATTGTCATGAAAGGGTATTTGAAGGCCCCCGAGGAAACCGCCAAAGCCTTTAAGGACGGGTGGTTCTGGTCGGGCGACATCGCGGTGCATCATGCCGATGGCTACATTGAAATCAGGGACCGTTCCAAGGACATCATCATTTCGGGCGGTGAAAACATCTCCTCCATCGAAGTGGAAAAGGCGCTCTATTCCCACCCCGCCGTCAGCCTTGTTGCCGTGGTGGCTATGCCCGATGACAAATGGGGTGAAGTGCCCTGCGCCTTTGTCGAAGTGTCAGGCGAGGTGACCGAAGAAGAATTGCTTGCCCATGCCAGGGCAAGGCTTGCCGGGTACATGCGTCCAAAGAAGGTGATCTTTGGAGTGCTCCCGAAAACTACCACCGGGAAAGTCCGGAAAAACGAACTTCGCGATCTGTTGCGCCAGCAAAGCTGACACCTTACCAATCAATTTGGATACAAACCATGGCACATGAACTGGAATTCGCTCACTTCAGCTTCGGCACCCAGGTCCGAAAGTCCCCCTATTCCGACGCAGCCCTGCGTTGGGGCGCCAAGGGTTTTTCGGTCTACAACCACATGTACATCCCCCGGGATTTCGGCGATCCGGCGCAGAACTTCTGGAACCTGGTCAATGAGGCGATCCTATGTGACGTCTCGGTTGAACGCCAGGTGGAAATCAAGGGGCCGGATGCCGCCAAATTCACCCAGTATCTGTGCTCGCGTGACCTGTCGACTTGCAAGATCGGGCAATGCAAATATGTGCTGATCACAGACCAGGACGGCGGGGTCATCAATGACCCGGTCTTGCTCAAGCTGGCAGAGGATCATTTCTGGTTGTCCATTGCCGACAGCGATGTGCTGCTCTGGGCGCGCGGCGTTGCCGTTAATGCCGGCATGGATGTCGAACTGTCCGAGCCCGATGTCTCCCCCCTGCAGCTCCAAGGCCCCAGGTCGCGCGACATCCTGCGCGCATGCTTTGGCGACGCCCCGACAGAACTGAAATACTACCACTTCATGGAATATGACTGGCACGGCGTGCCTTTGATCATTTCGCGCACCGGTTGGTCGAGCGAGCTTGGCTACGAGATCTTCCTGCGCGACGGTTCGGCCGGTGGCCGGCTTTGGGAGCACATCATGGACATTGGCACGCCAATGGGCCTCACACCGGGCCACACGTCCTCCATCCGCCGGATTGAGGCCGGGATGCTGTCGTATCACGCTGATATGACGCTAGCGAACAACCCGTTTGAGTTGAACCTGGATCGTCTGATCAGCCTTGACATGGAAAGCGACTTTATCGGCAAGGACGCACTCACCAGGATCAAGGAAAAGGGCGTAAAACAACGGCTTGTCGGTCTGGAAATCGAAGGGGTCCCTTTCGTCGGCACCAACGATTTCTTCTGGCCGGTCATGAAGGATGGCACGCAGGTCGGCACGGTTACCTCGGCGGTCTATTCCCCGCGGCTGGAAAAGAACATAGCCCTCGGAATGCTGAGCGTCGAACATACTGACATCGGCACGCAGCTGATAGTGGACAAGCTGAGCGAAACACGCGGCGGTACTGTTGTACCGATCCCGTTCCACGACCCCAAGAAGTCGCTCGCTGTCGCGAGCTGACCGGATTGCGGCACAGGATCAATGTCCTGTGCCGCGTATGCTGTGGGCAGATGCGGGTCATCTATGTGTTCGCTGACGCTGAAGCAGAAATCATCGCCGCCGCGGTCGCGGAGTAAAAACAGCCAGTGGCGCAATTGCGGCGACAGCTCAACTTATCCAGCATATTTTAAGTTCAGCCAGCTCGGTATGTTGCAGGCGCAGCGAATGGCAGCAATACCGGGCCGCACCGCAGCACCGACGACCAACGTTGACTGTCGGCAATGGGCCGCTCCTGAAGGTGGCGCACCAACGTGACACGCAGAATGCTGCGGCGCCTCCGATGTCCGCGAAGAGCCCTTCTTGACCAATGCTGCAATGA
>JBBKXP010000205.1:0-2589 GCA_037969545.1 Paracoccaceae bacterium
TCCTGATCGTGCGTCACAAAGACAAAGGTAATCCCGGTTTCGGTCTGCAACCGTTTCAACACCATTTGCATTTCCATGCGCAGCTTGAGGTCTAGGGCGGACAGCGGCTCGACCAGCAACAGCACCTTCGGCGCCGGGGCCAGCGCCCGTGCCAGCGCCACCCGCTGTTGCTGCCCGCCCGACAGTTGCTGCGGGCGGCGATCGGCGAATTGGTCGAGTTTCACCAGCGCCAGCATCCGCGCCACGGTTTCGTTGACCTCGGCCTTGGGGCGGCCCAGCATTTCAAGGGAAAACGCGATATTTTGCGCCACATTCAGATGCGGAAACAGGGCGTAGGACTGGAATACGGTGTTCACCGGGCGTTTGTTGGGCGGCAGGTCGGTGATATCCTCGCCGTCCAGCAGGATTGCCCCCGATGTCGGCGTCTCGAACCCGGCGATGCAACGCAGCAAGGTCGTCTTGCCACAACCCGACGGCCCGAGCAGCGTAAAGAACTCACCCCGCCGGATGTCGACCGACACATCGTCAAGCGCGTTGACGGCCTGAGCGCCCACCCCGAACGTTTTGACCGCGTGCTGAGCGGCAACAGCGAAGGTATCTGCCAAAATCAGTCCCCTGGACATTTGGCGCATCTTCGCATCCGGCAAATGAGTTTGGCAACTGCTCGTCCGAAGGTGCAAACGGCTTCGCCGCTCAGGACGGTGCCAGCCCACCCATCGCGGCGATCATCGCGGCAATCTCTGTGGCCCCTTGGCCTTGCCGCAAGGCGCTGAAGATGAACGGTCTTTCGCCTCGCATCCGAAGGCTGTCACGCTCCATTACTGCGAGCGAGGCACCGACGTGTGGCGCCAGATCGGTTTTGTTGATCACCAGAATATCCGACCGGGTGATCGCAGGACCGCCCTTTCGCGGAATCTCTTCGCCCGCCGCCACGTCGATCACGTAAACCGTCAGGTCGGCCAGTTCCGGGCTGAACGTGGCCGAAAGGTTGTCGCCGCCCGACTCGATCAGGATCACATCGAGGCCGGGATGCCAGGCGTTCAGATCGGCAACGGCGGCAAGGTTGATCGACGCATCCTCGCGGATCGCCGTATGCGGGCAACCGCCGGTTTCGACCCCGATGATGCGATCCTGCGCCAACACCTGCATCCGGACCAGCGCCTCGGCGTCTTCCTGCGTATAGATGTCGTTGCTGATGGTCGCGATCGAAAATTAGCCCGAGGATGCGCGGTACAGTTGCGCCGTCAGCGTGGTTTTTCCGGCCCCGACCGGGCCGCCGATCCCGACACGCAAGGGGCCATGCGGCGAGGTCATGAGCGGAACAACCTTGTCGTTTGGGTTTCATGGCGCATGGGGGCAATGTCACCGGCGAACGCCGCCGACCCCAGATCATCAGGCGTCGCGGTCAGGGCCCCGGCAGCCACGGTGGTGCAGGTGGCCTGCACCGATGCCAAAACGCTTTGCGCATCGGTCTGCCCCAAGGGCACCAACCGCTGCGCCGCCCCGGTCAGGGCCGTCGCCATATTCATCAGGTAAAGGCGCAACGTGACGGGCAGGGGCAACCCATGCGTCTTTGCCGCCGCGCCGACCGCGACGGGCAGGGTCGACGACTGATCGGGGATAGCCCAGACAGCGTTTACGATGCGCCCGAACGCCGCGCCTTGCGCCACGGTTTCCAGCAACCGCTCGGATGAGGGCGAAAGGGCGCGGGCCAGCGCGTCGGTCCCGGCCAGATCGTCACCACCATAGGCCGCCACCAGCAGGATCGCATCGTTGCGCCCGGCCCCGCGGGTCAGCACCGTGTCCAGCCAGGCCGCATAGCTGGCAGCGTCTGTCACCGCACCCGCCGCGACCAGCCATTCCAACCCGTGGCTATAGGCAAACCCACCGGTTGGAAAGGCAGGCGACAGCTATTGCGCAAGGGTCAGCACGGCATCGCTGCCAAGCGTGTCAGTGGCCATGATCATGCCCACCGTGCGTCGCCGCGTGATCGTGGCCATGCGTGCGCCCGTGGCCATAGGCGCCGCCTTCGGGCGTGAAAGGTTCCATGACTTCGGCCACCTTTGCCCCCAACCGTTCCAGCATATTGCGCAACACATGATCGCGCCCGATCAGCAGACGTTCGGGTTCTACCTGACAGGGTCAATGGCGGTTGCCGATATGCCATGCAAGACGGATCAGATCGGGTCCGGAAATGGCGAGCAGGGGTTCCGGCGCAGCGACCACGGCCACCCGCGTTCCGTTTTCCAGCACAAGACAGTCATCGGTGGCGACCGACGTCGCCTGCGCCAGATCAACCAGCAAACGGCAGCCGCCAGCCGTCTGCAACACCTTGCGGCGCAAGAATCGTGCGGCATAGGTCAGCACGACCTGATCCACCACTGGCGCGGTTTCGTCGGGCGGTGCGACGGCATAGGCAATGCCAAGATCGGTCATTGTGTCCCTCAATACAGAAAATACCGTTGCGCCATCGCCAGCTCTTTGGCCGGTTCGCAGGTCAGCAGGATGCCGTCGGCGCACACCTCGTATGTTTCGGGGTTCACCTCGATCACCGGCAGGGCATCGTTCAGCATCAGGTCCGCCTTGCCG
>JBBKXP010000206.1:0-6286 GCA_037969545.1 Paracoccaceae bacterium
GTGCGGGTGTCTTCCATCGGCAGCGGCGCGTTGCGGTCCCAGACCTGCATGACGTCGAGGCCCAACCATTTGCGCTTCAGTTCGTAATACCGGTGCGACAGCTTGGGGTATGCGGCGACGACGGCGTTGCGCAGGGCCTCGACCACTTCGGGTTCGACGTGGTTGGACAGGTGCCGCCCGGTCTGCGGGGTCGGCATTCCGCGCCAGCGATCCTCGATTTCCTTTTCCTTGGCCAATGTGTTGTGGACCCGGCTGAAGATTTTCAGGTTTTCGGTGAACACGCGGGCCAGTTCGTGTGTTGCCGCTTCGCGTTTGGTGCGATCCTGTTCGGTCAGCAGGTTCAACACGCCCTCGATGTTCAGGTCGTCGCCGTCGACGTTGAATTCCAGCGCTGCGATGGTTTCGTCGAACAGGCGGTTCCATGCGGCGGCGCCCACGGTGGACTGGTCGTGCAGGAACTTTTCCAACTCGTCGGACAGTTGGTAGGGCTTCATCGCCCGCATCCGGTCGAACACCGGCGTATATCGGGCCAAATCGGGGCTTTGACCCAGCAATGCCCCCAAATGTGCGTCGTCCAGCCGGTTGAACTCAAGCCCCCAGAACACCAGCGGGGTGGTGTAGCTGGTGACCTTGTCCTGACAATCGGCCATGAATTTGGCCCGCAGTGCGTCGGTCGTCATCTGGTAGTAGCGCAGCCCGGCATAGGACATGATCCGGCCAGCGATGACGTCGATCTTTTCAAAGCGCTGGACGGCGGTTAGCAGGCTGGCGGCGTCAAGGTCGGCCAGTTTTCCCTGATAATCAGCCGCGAAGGTGACGCAATGGCTTTCGAGCCAGTCCATGTCACGCTTGATTTCGGGGCTGTCGGGGCCGGGGTACAGATCGCTGAGATCCCATTCGGGCAGGTTTCCCAAAGATTTGCCGCCGGAAGATTTGGAGTCGAATACGGGCGTTTGCATGGCCGTCCTTTTGGTTGTTTGGAGTTAGATAAGGGGCGACGCCGTGCAATGAAAGCGCGGAGCCTTCGGCGAGGATAATTTCGGCCAAAAGAAGCTGCAGGGCTTGTGATTTCGCGGGGCGTGTTATGCGTTGCAAAGGTAAGGTGGGGGTTGAATTGACCAGAACGGCAGGGTTGAAGGCACGGATGCTGGACGGCGAAATGCTGGCCGGGACATTCGTGAAAACGCCGGATGTGACGGTGATCGAGGTGCTGGCGCAGTCCGGCCTCGATTTCATCGTTCTCGATCTGGAGCATGCGGGGATCGACAGGGGCCAGATGGACGCCTGTCTGGCGGTGGCGCGCGCCTTGGATTTTCCGACGCTTGTGCGGGTGTCGGCAGGGACGCCGCAAGATATCCTGCAGGCGCTGGATGCAGGCGGCGTCGGGGTTGTGGTGCCGCATGTCTACAGTGTTGAGAAAGCGCAAGAGGTGGCGCGGGCCGCCCATTTCGGGCGAGGTGGCCGCGGCTATGCAGGTTCGTCGCGCTGGGCCGGATTTGCCAGCCGCACCATGGCGGATGTGCTGGCGCAGGACGCGCAGACCATCGTGATCGCCCAGATCGAGGAACCCGAGGGGGTGGACGCCACTGCAGCGATTGCTGCGGTCGACGGAATTGACGCCCTTTTCGTCGGTCCGGCGGATATTTCGGTGTCCTATGGTCATACCGATCTGGGGTCGGATGACTTGCAGCACGCGCTGGCGGTTGTCGGACAGGCGACCAAGGCGGCGCGCAAGAGTTTCGTGACATGGGTGGCCGACGCGGCGAAGGCGGCCGACTGGGCCCGACACGGGGTCACGGTGTTTGTTCTGGCGTCCGAACATACCTGGATCCGGGTCGGCGCGTCAGAGGCTGCGAAAGGTGTTCACGCCATCAAGGCCTAGCGGTGTGCGTCAAACAGCGCCGCGGTGCCGGCAAAGACCTGATCGCGCATCGCGGGTTTTTCCATCAGCAACTCGTGCCGCGCGCCTTGCAGCAGATGCAGTTCGCCGTTTGGCCACTTTGCCATCCGGGCACGCACGCGGGCCGGGTCGACAATTGTTTCGTCCGAGCCGAGCCAGGTGACGCAAGGCATGTCGGGCGACGGGCGGGCGGCAAGGGTGCGCATTTCGCGTAAGGCCTCGTTCAACCAGCGCAACGACGGTCCGCCGATGGTCAGATCGGGGTTGCTGCGCAACTGGTTTTGCATCAGATCGAACATGGATTGATCGCTGGTCAGCGTGTTGCTGGCGAAATCAGTTTTCAGCACGTAAGTCTCGCCGTCCTGCCCCGGCGCGAAATTGCCGGAAAAGCCGAGCGGCCTACTGATCGTCGACAAGAACCATGCTGCGGGGCGCAGTTGGGCGGCCATCTTGATCCCCCACATCGGGGCGGTAAAGCTGGCGGCCTTGACCGGCAGGCCGTCGTAAATCGACCGGAGCCCGATACAGCCGCCCATCGAATGGGCCAGCAGGTAATAGGGTTCGGGCAGGCCAAGGGCGCGGGCGTGATCCAGCATGGCCGCGACATCGTGCTGGTAATCGCTGAAATCGACGACATGGCCCAGCAGCCGGTTTTCGTTCATCCGGTCGGCAATGCCCTGGCCGCGCCAGTCGATGGCCAGCGAAGCAAAGCCGCTGGCCAGCATTTCGCCCGCTACGTGACCATATTTTTCGATATATTCGGTGCGCCCGGGAAACAGCAGCACGGTGGCACGGACCGATTTGCCGGTCCAGTGGCCCAGACGGATTCGGAGTCCGTCGCGGGTGGTGACCCAGTGACAGGCACCATCGGCGGGGGCCTGGGCGATTGAATCGTAATACGGGGCGTCGAGCATCACGTCAGGCCAGCACGGACGACAGCTTCATCGCCAGGCCCATGTCGCCATCGACCGACAGTTTGCCGGTCATGAATGCGGCGGTGGGATTCTGTTCGCCGTCCATGATCGCCTTGAAGGTGTCGGCACTGGCGGTCAGGGTCACATCGGCGTCGGCGTCACCGGCGTGGGCGCCATCGGCGTCGATCATGATCGCGCCTTCCTCCTCGATCACAAACTTTGCGGTTCCATCAAACCCGGCGCCGCCCATTTTGGCGTTCAGGGCCGCGACGGCCTCGGTCACTACTTCGCTCATCGTTGTGGTCCTTTCGTTGATGTGAAGCGCAGGCACTGGCGCCTGTCGCTGCAACGGCTACATTAGGCATATGACAACGCTTGCACATCGCATCAAATATATCGTTACGGCACTTTTTGTGGTGGTCGGGTATTCCATACCTTTGGCAGCGGACGACGCGCGGGTAGACGATCTGATGGCACAACTACAGGTGGCTGACGCGGGGAACTATCAGCAGATCGAAGCTGCGATTCTCGAGGAATGGAGCAAAACCGGTTCACCATCGATGGACCTGCTGATCAAGCGTGGTCAGGACGCGATGGATGCCGGCGATCCGGCGGCAGCAATGGAACACTTCAGCGCCCTTGTCGATCATGCGCCGGATTTCGCCGAAGGCTATGCAAACCGGGCAACAGCCTACTACCTGCTGGATGAGTTCGGGCCGGCGCTGGACGATGCGCGACAGGCGCTGGTGCTGAACCCCCGCCATTTCGCGGTGCTGCGCGGGTTTGGGATCATGCTCGAGGAATTGAATCGCCCGGCGGACGCATTGGAGGTTTACCGCCAAGTGTTGGTCATTGACCCAGCGGCGCAGGACGTTATCGACGCTGTCGGCCGTCTGGAATTGCAGCTAGAGGGTCAGACGCTGTAATTGCGTTTGGCCCCCGCGGGGACCTGAATGACCACGCCATCGCGGATCACGGCCGTTCTGGGGCCGACCAATACCGGCAAGACTCATTATGCGATCGAACGTATGCTGGCGCATCGCACCGGCATCATCGGCCTGCCCCTACGCCTTTTGGCGCGCGAGGTTTACGACCGGATCGTTGCGTTGCGCGGGCCGTCCGTCGTCGCCCTGGTCACGGGCGAAGAACGGATCGTGCCGCCGCAAGTGAAATACTGGGTCTGCACAGTCGAGGCGATGCCGGATGGCATGGGCTGTGATTTTCTGGCGGTGGACGAGGTCCAACTGTGCGCAGACCCGGAACGCGGACATGTGTTCACAGACCGCCTGTTGCATGCCCGTGGCCTGCACGAGACCCTGCTTCTGGGGTCCGACACGATGCGCCCGGCAATCGCTGCGCTGGTGCCAAAAGTACAGTTCATGCGCCGCGAGCGTTTTTCGACGCTGGCCTATGCAGGTTCGAAAAAGATCAGCCGGATGCCTTCACGGGCGGCCATTGTCGGGTTTTCGGTTGAGAATGTCTACGCGATTGCCGAGTTGTTGCGCCGCACCAAAGGTGGTGCTGCCGTGGTGATGGGGGCGCTGTCGCCACGCACCCGCAATGCGCAGGTCGAGATCTATCAGAATGGCGATGTCGATTATCTGGTGGCGACGGATGCCATCGGCATGGGCCTCAACCTTGACATCACGCATGTGGCGTTTTCGTCTTTGTCCAAATTCGACGGACACCGGATGCGACCCTTGCAACCGGACGAGTTGGCGCAGATCGCAGGCCGCGCCGGGCGGCACATGACCGACGGGACGTTCGGGGTTACCGGCGAAGCGCATGAGCCCGATGCGGATGTGATCACCGCCATCACCGACCACAAATTTCGCCCGGTGCAGAAATTGCAATGGCGCAACAGCGACTTGCAGTTCGGATCGGTCAAACGTCTGTTGCAGACGCTGGAGAGCAGAACCGACGATGCCTGGCTTACCAGAGTGCGCGAAAGCGACGACCTGGCGGCGCTGAAGGCGCTGGGGGCCGATGCAGAGGTGGCGGCGCGGGCGAACGACGGGCCATCGGTCAAACTGCTGTGGGATGTCTGCCGCATCCCGGACTTTCGCGGCATCAGCAAGGGCGAACACGCGGCCATGCTGACCGAGATCTACAACTATCTGCACCAGTCGGGCCATGTCCCGACCGACTGGTTCGCCGCCCGCGTCGCCGGAATCGACCGTCCTGAGGGTGACATCGACACATTGTCGAAACGATTGGCGTATATCCGCACATGGACCTATGTGGCGCAGCGCAATGGCTGGCTGCGGGACGAAACCCATTGGCGCGGCGAAACCCGCGCTGTAGAAGATCGCCTGTCGGATGCGCTCCACGCCGCGCTGACCCAACGATTTGTGGACCGGCGTACCAGTGTTCTGCTGCGCCGGCTCAAGCAGAAGGAGAGCCTTGTGGCCGAGGTGAACGACAAGGGTGAAGTCAGCGTCGACGGCGAATTTGTCGGTCGGCTTGAAGGGTTCCGCTTTCGCATGGACGTGTCGGGCAGCCCGGACGAGGCCAAGACGCTGCGGCAGGCGTCGGCGCAGGCGCTGGCGCCGCTTTTTCATCTGCGCGCCGACAGGTTCTATAACGCGCCGGACACCGAGATCGACTTTACCGAGCAGGGTGGGTTGATGTGGGGCGCCGAAGCGCTAGGCAAGCTGGTCGGTGGTTCCGATCCGCTGAAACCGGTTGCTCAGGCGTTTGTTGATGATGAGGCCGGTCCGGACGTCGCACAAAAGGTGCAGCGCCGGTTGCAACATTTCATCGACCGCAAGATTGCCGCCGGGTTTGAACCGCTGCTGAAATTGCAGGGCGACGAAACATTGACGGGGGCCGCCAAGGGGTTTGCCTATCGCATGGTCGAAGGCTTTGGCGTCATGCCGCGTGCCGATGTCGCCGACGAGGTCAAGGCGCTGGAACAGGATGCACGCGCCAGCTTGCGCAAGCACGGGATCCGGTTTGGTCAATTCACGATTTTTCTGCCGTTGCTTCTGAAACCCGCTCCAACCCGGTTGCGGCTGGTGTTGTGGAGCATTGCCAGGGGCCTGCAGGAATTCCCCGAGGCGCCACCAGCCGGTCTGGTCACGGTGCCGACGGTTGGAGGTTTGCCGGACGGTGCATATGCGATGGCGGGCTATCGCGTTGCCGGGTCGCGGGCGATTCGCATCGACATGCTGGAACGCCTTGCCGACATGTTGCGCGACAAGGACAGTCGCGGCGGTTTCGAGGCAAATCCGGACATGCTCTCGATCAGCGGTCTGTCGCTGGATGGTTTTGCCGATCTGATAACGGGTCTGGGCTACAAAGCCGACAAGGGCGAACGCGAGAAGGTCAAGCCGGTGGTGACGGACACCCCTGTTGACGATACGACCGAACCGCAGGCCGACACGGCGCAGCCCTCCGACACGGCGCAGCCGGCTGCGCCGTGTCGGAGGGCTGCGCCGTGTCGGCCTGCGGTTCGGTCGTATCGTCAACA
>JBBKXP010000207.1:0-2860 GCA_037969545.1 Paracoccaceae bacterium
GCCGCCTGCGCGTCGGCCTCTTGCCCGAAGGGCGAGCCCCGATGCGGGCGGGAACGGCGATCTATGCGACCGAAGGCGGTGCCGCGATCATCGGCCACGTCACATCCGGTGCCTATGGACCCAGTATCGAACGCCCGGTTTCGATGGGGTATGTCGAAACCGCCCATGCCGTCACCGGCAGCCAGTTGTGGGGCGACGTGCGCGGCAAGCGCCTGCCTGTCGTCGTCGCCGACATACCGTTTCGTCCATCCACCTACAAACGCTAACTTTCTGGAGTTCAACATGAAATACACCGAAGAGCACGAATGGCTTCGCGTCGATGGCGATGTCATCGTCGTCGGGATCACCGCCCATGCCGCCGAGCAGCTGGGCGATATTGTCTTTGTCGAATTGCCCGACGAGGGCAAGGCAGTGGTCAAGGACGACGAGGTGGTGGTGATCGAATCGGTCAAGGCGGCATCGGACATTCTGGCCCCGATCGACGGCGAGATCGTCGAGGTGAATTCGGTGCTGACCGACAACCCGTCGATGGTGAACGAGGATCCGACCGGCGACGGCTGGTTTTTCAAGCTGTCCGTCGCCGACCTGTCGGTGCTCGACGACATGATGGACGAAGCCGCCTATCTGAAATTCATCAGTTAGCGCGCGTCGGCCCCGCCAGAGCCTCACAGGTGAAAACCTTTGCGAGGTATTCACCGAGGCGGGAGTATTTTTGGCCAAAAGAAGCGCAAGGACGTCTGATATGCCTTTCACCCCGACCGATTACCGCCCCTATGATTTTGCCAACCGCCGCCACATCGGCCCATCGCCGGCCGAAATGGACGAGATGCTGGCGGTTATTGGCGAACCTTCACTGGACGCGCTGATCGACGCGACGGTGCCAAAGGCGATCCGGCAAAAAGAGCCGCTCGATTTCGGCAAGCCGAAGTCGGAAGGTGAGTTGCTTTATCATATGGCCGAGGTGGCGAAGAAAAATCAGGTGCTGATCAGCCTGATCGGGCAGGGCTATTACGGCACAGTCACGCCGCCCGCGATCCAGCGCAATATTCTGGAGAATCCGGCGTGGTATACCGCCTATACGCCTTACCAGCCCGAGATTTCCCAAGGCCGGCTTGAGGCGCTGCTGAACTATCAGACGATGATCACTGATCTGACGGGGCTGGAAATCGCCAACGCATCCCTGCTGGACGAGGCGACGGCCTGTGCCGAGGCGATGACGATGGCGCAGCGGGTCGCCAAGTCGAAGGCAGGCGCGTTTTTCGTCGATCACCATTGCCATCCGCAGAATATCGCGGTGATGCAGACGCGGGCTGCACCGCTCGGGATCGAGGTGATCGTCGGCGATCCGGCCAAGATGGATGCGTCCAAGGTCTTTGGCGCGATTTTTCAGTATCCGGGCACTTATGGTCATGTGACCGATTTTACCGATCACATCGCGGACCTGCACGGCGCAGGGGCGATTGCGGTTGTCGCCGCCGATCCGCTTGCGCTGACCCTGCTCAAGGAACCGGGCGCGATGGGGGCGGATATGGCGGTTGGGTCGACGCAGCGGTTTGGCGTGCCCTTGGGTTTCGGTGGCCCGCATGCCGCCTATTTCGCTTGCAAGGATACCTATAAGCGGTCGATGCCGGGGCGGATCGTGGGCGTGTCGGTGGATAGCCACGGCCACCCGGCATATCGTCTGTCGCTGCAGACCCGCGAACAGCATATCCGCCGGGAAAAGGCGACCAGCAACGTCTGCACCGCGCAAGCCCTGCTGGCCGTCATGGCGTCGATGTATGCGGTGTTTCACGGGCCGGAGGGGCTGCAGGCCATCGCCCAGCGGATTCACCGCAAGACGGAACGTTTGGCGCGCGGACTGGAGGAGGCGGGGTTCAAGGTGGAACCCGAGGTCTTTTTCGACACCATCACCGTCGACGTCGGCCCGTTGCAGGGTGCTGTCATGCAACTGGCCGTCGAAAACGGAATCAACCTGCGCCGGGTTGGTAAAACCAAGGTGGGCATTTCTGTCGACGAACGCACGCGCCGTCCGACGATCGAGGCCGTCTGGCGGTCCTTTGGTCTAGACCGCAAGGATGACGACCTGACCCCGCGCTACCGCGTTCCCGAGGCCCTGCACCGCGAGACAGATTATCTGACCCATCCGATTTTCCACATGAACCGGGCCGAAACGGAAATGATGCGCTATATGCGCCGCCTGTCCGACCGTGATCTGGCGCTGGACCGGGCGATGATCCCGCTCGGATCCTGCACGATGAAGCTGAACGCCGCGGCGGAAATGATGCCGATCACCTGGCCGGAATTTTCGATGATCCATCCGTTCGTGCCGAAGGAACAGGCGGCGGGCTATTATCACCTGATCGACGATCTGATCGCCAAGCTTTGCGTGATCACCGGTTATGACGCGATGTCGATGCAGCCGAATTCCGGGGCGCAGGGCGAATATGCCGGGCTGCTGACGATCATGGGGTATCACCGCTTGCAGGGCGACGATCAGCGCAAGGTTTGTCTGATCCCGGTGTCGGCGCATGGCACCAACCCGGCCAGCGCCCAGATGTGCGGGATGGATGTCGTTGTCGTCAAATCCGCCGCGAACGGCGATATTGACGTTGAAGATTTCCGCACCAAGGCGACGGCGGCGGGCGATCGCCTGGCCGCCTGCATGATCACCTATCCCAGCACACACGGCGTTTTCGAGGAAACCGTGACAGAGGTTTGCAAGATCACCCATGACATGGGCGGACAGGTCTATATCGACGGTGCCAACCTGAATGCGATGGTCGGGTTAAGCAAACCCGGCGAGATCGGCGGCGATGTGTCCCACCTGAACCTGCACAAGACCTTCTGCATCCCGCATGGT
>JBBKXP010000208.1:0-5983 GCA_037969545.1 Paracoccaceae bacterium
GTTGGGCGCCGACGTGCTGCTGGCCGAAAGCGCTGACGGGCTGGCCGTCGACATCTTCAGCTCGAACAGCTTTCTGGCGCTGATTGCCGAACTTCGCACCATCTATGACCTGATTATTCTGGATTCGCCGCCGGTTCTTGTCGCCCCGGACGCACGGGTGATGGCGCAATGCGCTGATGCCGTCGTCCTGGCGGTCCGCGCCGATCGGACAACGGACGCCCAATTGCGTGACGGGATCAGAATGTTCTCGTCAATCGGGATCAAGGTCACGGGCCTTGTGCTCAACGGCACCGATCCCCGTCTGCAGATGCAATACGATTACGTCTAAAGTGGTTCAGGCTATCTTGGAAACGGTCGGACCGGAAATCGCGTTCGAGCGTAGCAAGAGGCAGCGAATTCCGGTTCTGATGAAACCCGAACCTCTCTAGCAATTGTGGCTGCGTTCCCGCAGCGATTGGCGCAATTTCCTGTTTTCCTTTGACAAAAGGCCGACACGAATGTGCCGGCCCTTTGAATCTCGTTTCTTGCAATCGGATCAGACGGTGTAGAACAGGTTCCCATCGGTCAAACCGAATGCGACGATCTGCTCGATGTTCTTCACAAATCCGACGCCATCGACATGATAGTATCCATCTGCGTCGGTGCCGGCAGCAAAGGCAGCGTCGTATATCGCCGTTACATCTGCTTTGCTCTGCGCCGAGGTATAGCTGACGCGCAGCAAGTCCATATCGTCGCCGCCATCAAAGCTTGACCCTTCGCCTTCGCTTTCGTTCATGATGAAAGTGTCCGCGCCGGCACCGCCGTAAAGCGCATCCGCACCCGAACCACCGGCTAGCCTGTCGTCGCCGTCGCCGCCCGCAAGAAAGTCATTGCCGTTGCCGCCGAACAGCAGGTCATTGCCCGATCCGCCATACAGGAAATCGTTGCCGGTGCCGCCCGAAAGGTTGTCATCACCATCGCCGCCCTTGAGCAGATCCTGACCCGCACCCCCGTTCAGGGTGTCGTTGCCAATGCCGCCAACCAGCTCGTCGTTTCCACTGCCGCCGTTAAGGATGTCGTCGCCAGAACCACCGTTCATGATGTCGTTGCCGTTATCGCCGTTCAGCACGTCGTTACCGTTGCTGCCCCTGATCCAGTCATCACCTTTGCCACCATAAACGACGTCATCGCCGCCAAGCGCATTGATCGCGTCGTTACCGTTTGTGCCAAAGATCGTATCGTTTCCGTTCGTGTACGGACCCAGTTCCACAAGACCCGCAGGCAATGGACCGAAGTTAAAGTTCCCCGCAAGCAGGTCTTCAAATGGCACGCCGCTTATTTCAAAAACGGGTGCAGTTGCCCCAGATGGAATCGCCATTTCATTCTCCCTCAGAAGTTATCCGAAAAACGCAACCAGAGGGTTACTATCGTTTCCGTTAACTATTTTTGTCAATACGATCAATTTGGGCACTAGTAAGGCAATTGAGGCTTATTTATGGCACGCGTGAGGGCCAGCCAGCCTGCCGCCAGCGAAGAAAATACGACGATGCCAAGTTGTGCTGTTGGTCGCCTATGTGGCCCGGTCTTTCGGCAGTCAACCACTTTCGGTCGCGACCTTGGGGTTGATACCCGCCGGTCTTTCCAACTGCGGCCAACTTCACGAACTTGACTGTTGCAAGGGTCTCAGAATCGCGGCACCCGACTTCTTTTTCCCGGAATCGCCTTCAGTGATTTCCAACCCCGGCCCGCGCCCGGCTTTCCCGGCGCACCGACAGAAAATGCGCACCACTCTTGCTGACGTAGGCACTGCTAAGAACGCCGGTGGCGTAGGCACCGGTATCAACGGCAATTTCACCATCGACACAGAACGGCACCTCGACAACGACATGGCCATGCACAATCCACTGGCCATCTCGGCGACTGCGCCGTGGCCAGTGCGGATGTCCCCACATCAGGTGTTCAGGCCGCTGCTTTTCCATCGCCACGGACGGCGCAGCACCGGCGTGAACCACCCAGACCGTACCGCTTTGCCAGACCAGCGGCAGCCCTTCGAGCCAGGCGAGTATGTTTGGCCCAAGCCATTTTCGGATACCTTCAGCCATCAAGATCAAGTCGTCCGCACCCATCTTTCTGGACGCCCCCACAATCCCCATGCTGGCGACGGTTTCAACGCCCCCATTGGCCAACCAGCGCGGCCCTTGCACGACAGGATCTTTCAGCGTCTTCAATAGCATGTCCTCGTGATTACCCTTCAGGCACACAATCCGGGTATTCGGGGCGGTCGCCGCTTTGAACAGAACCTTCAAAACCTCACCGCTGGCATGGCCCCGGTCGATCATGTCGCCGACAATCACGATTGGCGCGATCGCGTCGATTTCATCGATCCGAACCAAAATCTGGCGCAACAGGTCGACACGCCCATGAATGTCGCCAATCGCGAAAAATGGCGTCTTCGGGGCAGGTGACATCCAGGGAGTTGCGGCCCGCAACCCTGAACCAATTTTGATCAATTTTCGCAGACTTCGGCGCATAACGGGTCTTTCTTCGCAACAGAGATAGGCTTCCTCGGCATCCGAATGATGCATGGCACCGGGTTGATCATGTGATGTGCAGATCGCTGCCCCCGATTATCGCATCCCCGGCGATGCATGTCCAATGCACCACCTTCAGCGCGACAGAGGTCCGCCGTATTCGACCTTGGCATTGCCGTCGCAAACGCGACTCACCCGCGCCGGGTCGCAGGCGAATTGCTTCCTTCCGACGTCGTCAAACCAGTGCTTTGACTCCGGCCTGACTGATCTTGCACACGACGTCGATGTCAGGTGCAAGTCCGGCGACCAGCAGAACGACGGCAAATTCGATCGTGCCATAGGCACCCGCCTTGCGGATGCGCGGCGGTGTCTGAATCACGATGCGCGTTGCGCCGACATGCGCGAAATCAGCCAGCTCCATGTTTGCAGTTCCGTTCGGTGCCGGGCCGGCCGATCGTGTGACCCGTTGTATTGCGTCAGGTTCAGTGATCCGCATCTCTGCTGACACCCCGCGGATGCCTTTGATCGGCAATCCGCTGCGCCGGGTCAGTTCAACAACCGTCAGCCCGCGGAAATATGCACCAACAGGCAATTCGGTGGTGTTTGGCAGGGCGACACTGCAAAAGGCCTCGATGGCACGTGTGTTGGAATTCAGGTTGCCCGATGCATCGCAGTCAATCGTGATGACAACCGCTTCGCCAACGTCAGCGGCCGCTTTTGACACGACAACGCTGCCCTTGATGTTGTTCGGATGTGTTGCGTTCCATGCCGATGCACCACTGTTCAGCGTCGTGGTCACGGTCCAGCCCGTCGGCGCGGTTCCGGTCATCGCAAAGTCCTGATTGGTCGTCGAATTGCCAGTGCGCGTCACGGTGCCCCCGGTGCCCGCCATCAGACCATTGGCGATATAGGTCGGCGCGGTCGGCAGATGATCGGTGATCGGTGCTGTGAACCGCGTGTTCAGGCCCGCGATATAGGCCTGACCAAGCAATCGGCACCCGGTTACCGACAAGTGAAGGCCATCGTAGACCAGTTCTGGCAGGATATCATTGGTTTGACCCGCCAGATCGCGGAAACTGGCACGCGGGTCGATCAAGGTTGCCAGACCCGCAAGTGAAGGCTCTGCCATCAAGTTCGATATCAGCAGATTGTTCAGATCACCGGTAACGCCGATCCTGTCCGCTTCGATCCGGGCCTCGGGGTTCGCCGCCGTCCCACGCGGCAGGATCGTCGACAAAACGACGGGCACGCCCCGGGCAACGATCTTTTGGCAAATGGCGCGAATATTGTTGTAGGATTGCAGCGCATCAAATGTCGTGACCGCGTCATTCGTCCCGGCCTGAAACAGCACCGCATCAGGCGCAAGCGGACCTGAAAGTTGTGCCGCCAGAAAGACATCGAGCTCTCCGAGATAGTCGCCAGAGACGCCGTCCTGCGAGAGCTGGCCGGTGTTCAGCCCGCCGATGGCACGGTTCAGGTGGTAGGGCACAAGGTATTTGCCGCCCGACAGCATGTCCAACCAGGGCCCAAAGCCCCATTGAACGCCGCCGGCGCGCACGGTCAGATCGGTGGCCCACTTCTTGGAAACCGGGTTGACCGCGCCACTGTCGACGCTGTTCGGACTGCCCAGTATATCCTGCGACCGCTGGCCGAAACTGTCGCCATAAACCGCCAACCGCAATGGCCGGTTCAGGGCCGGCGCGGCCGCAGACGAAAGGCGCTGTTGATCACTGATTGAGACTGTCAGTCCGAGCCACATCACTCCCACCCGCAAACATTGGCGGTTGTCCCCGTTGCCATGACTTTTCTGGCGCGCAGCGGCAGGATCATCCCGGCCGAAACCGGATACATCAGGACGAACCCCAGACTATCCGCGACAGCGACGGTCCCCGCCGTCAGGCAGAACAATGCCCTTGGAACGATCGCCAGATCGATCGAGTCTGAAGGCGTGATCGAAAAATGTCGGTCTGCCGGGCTTTCGAGACCCTTTGTCATTCCCTTAAAATTATCGGCCATCGTGGATCTCCTGTGTGTGTCGTGCGAACAGGACCGATCAAGCAGGCCAATTCTTTACGACACCAAAATCAGGCGACCCCGGCATTCACGCGTGGGAAATTGTTCTGTGACTTGGAGTGTGTTTGCAGGATTTTCGATCAGCGATCGTCGCCCGCCGTCAAGCCCGCCGGCAGTCGCAACGCGGCCGAAAATATTGGCTGGCCCTTGCCCCGATCATCCGAGCGGCACCACCGACCGCTAATCGCCCGGACGCAACGACGATGGGCGCGCATCGACCCAGGCACCTTCAGATTTGCCCGAAGCCGCAACGGCATGCACCGCAGCCATCGACCGCAGCCCATCCTCGGCCACCGGAAAAAGTCCGGCTCCTGCGGGCACCGGCGCGCCGGTCTTGCGCGCCCGGATCACCGCCGCCAGATCGGTGTAGATGTTGGCAAAGGCCAGTGGCATCCCCTCGGCATGTCCGATCGTGACGCGGCTTGCCGCATCGGCCTCGGGCGACAATCCGGCCTCGCCGCGTTCGATGACCGTCAGGCGACCGCCGACCGGGGTATGGTAAAGCTGGTTCGGCTGTTCCTGCGACCAGCGCAATCCGCCGGTTTCGCCGAACACCTGCAAAGTCAGACCGTGCATCCGGCCAATCGCAACCGACGATGTCCAAAGCCGCCCGACCGCGCCACCGTCCATCCTGAAATTGACCATCGCGTCATCTTCCAGAACCCGCGAGGGGATCGTCGAAACGATGTCGGCGGACAATCGCGTGACATTTTGGCCCGTGACGAAACAGGCCATGTGCAGGGCATGGATGCCGCAATCGGCGAACTGCGCACTGACCCCGGCCTGGGCCGGATCGTAGCGCCAGCGCACCCGCGGGTTATCCGCATCGCCAGCATCTGCATGGTGCCCGTGGGCAAATTCGGCGACGACGACGCGAACCTTGCCGATGTCGCCACGGGCCACCATCGCCCGCATGTGACGGACTAGCGAATAGCCGCTATAACCATAGTTGACGGCGCAGATGCGGCCGGTTTCGCGGGTAATTGCGGTGATCGTCTCGCCTTCCGCCACGGTCATGGTCATCGGCTTTTCGCATAGCACGTCAAAGCCGGATTCAAGGAACGCCTTGGTGATCTCGTAATGGGTCGCATTGGGTGTCGCGACGGTCACCAGATCCAGCCGGTCGGCACGTCCTTTTTCCCCGGCAAGCATGTCGCGCCAGTCACCATAGGAACGCTCTGGCGCCAGCCCCAGCTTTTGCCCATAGGCGCGTCCGGCCTCGGGACGATGGTCCAAAGCTCCGGCCACAAAGTCGAACAGCCCGTCGACCCGTGCGCCCAGACGGTGGGCCGGGCCGATCTGGCTGCCTTCGCCGCCGCCAATCAGGCCCCACTTCAGTTGCGCCATTCCGTCATTCTCCCCTGATCGCAGAAACGCTTGTCCATTTTTCGGTGTCGGCC
>JBBKXP010000209.1:0-4549 GCA_037969545.1 Paracoccaceae bacterium
CGTGTCGGCCCGGGTCTCGGGCCGGGCGGTCAGCGCGACAGATGCGCTGGCGCGTTTCGGCGCGGCATCCTTCGCTGTTCCGCGCGGCCCTTCGGCGACACTGCCCATTGCCGCGACCAACGACTTGCGGTCAAACGCCCCGGCGCGGTCCAGCGCCACAACGCCACCATCGCGCATAACCGCAATCCGATCCGAGGTTTTCAGGATCTCGCCCAGTAAGTGCGAGATCAGCACGCACGCCCCGCCGGCCGCAACATAGCGGCGCACATGGGCCAGCAGTTTTCCCGCCGACACACCGTCCAGCGACGAGGTTGGTTCGTCCAGAATGACCACCCGCGCCGCGCGGTCGGTTACGGCAAACGCCCGTGCGATCTCGACCATCTGGCGTTTTGCAATCGACAGGTCGCCAACCACGTCATCTGTGGAAACGCCATGGCCGGGAAACACCTGATCCAGCATCCCGCCAATCAGGTCGCGGGCGCGGCGCCGCCAGCCGATGCCGCTGATCGCTGGGTGCGAGATGCGCGCGTTCTCCGCCACCGTAAGGTTGGGGCACAGCGACAATTCCTGGAACACGCAGCGTACGCCATTCGCCATCGCCGAGACCGCGGAATAACGCCCGCTCAGATCGGTGCCGCCGATCACGATACGGCCTGCTTCGGGCACCATGATGCCCGACAGCACGTTCATCAGCGTGGACTTGCCCGCGCCGTTATGGCCGACCAGCCCGAGGCATTCGCCTGCCTGCAGATCAAGTGTGACACCCGACAACGCCCGAACGGCGCCGAAACTCTTTTCGACGCCGTCCAGTCGGACAATCGGTCCGTCGGTCACAGGAACCAGTCCCGCAAACCCGCCTTACATCGCCCCGGCGATGACACCTTTGGCGTCATCCAGCGAGTATTCGACGTTGGCAACGCCGCCGGCTTCGGTCGTGGCAAGGTTCTCTTCCAGGTCATCTTGGTCGATGCGCAGGAACGGCACGGTCAGGTCCTTGGGCACATCGACGCCGTCCAGCACCTGCTGTGCCACCCAGAAGGCTAGCGTGGACACTCCGGGCGCGATGGACACCGACATCGTCTCATAGCCGTTGGCGTCTTTCAGCTCCTTCCACCATTGCAACACGTCCTGGCGGTTGCCCATGACGATCACAGGCATGTCGCGGCCAGCGGCCTTGATCGCCTGCGCCGCGCCATAGCCGTCGCCACCTTGGGTCACCACGCCGACGATATCAGGAAGCGACGGAAGGATGCCTGCAACAGCCTTTTGTGCCACGTCCTGCGCCCAGTTTCCGTTGACCGAGCCGACGATGGTAAACTTGCCGGTCTCGGCCACGCCTTCATGGATGCCGGCACTAATCTCGTCATCGACGAAAACGCCCGCGAGGCCGCGGATTTCCAGCAGGTTGCCGCCGTCAGGCAGCTTGTCGGCCAGATACAGCACCTCGTCTTTGCCCATCTGCTTGAAGTCGACCGCAATGCGCCAGGCACAGGGTTCGGTCACGATGCCGTCGAAGGACACAACGGTCACACCGGCATCGCAGGCCTCCTTTACTGCGCCGTTCAGACCCTCGGGCGAGGCCGCGTTGATGACGATCGCGTCATAACCCTGCAGGATCAGGTTCTGAATCTGCGCCGCCTGCTCTGTCACCTGGTTCTCGGCAGTGGTGAAGGCATCCGCGGCGGCGACGGTTCCGTCAGCCACGGCGGCGCCTGTCACCTTTTCCCAGCTGCGCAGCATGGCCTGACGCCAGGAGTTGCCCGCATAGTTGTTCGATAGCGCGATACGCTTGCCCGATGTATCGGCAAGTGCCCCTTGCCCAAGTGAACTTGCCGCGACAGCGACCAGTGCCAGGACGCTTATCTCCTTAAATCGAAGCATTACTTCCTCCCTTTATAATTGCGAGCTGCTTTCGAACCCATCACGACTCGGCGCGCTAGACCTCTTCGAACAGAGCATGTTCTGGATTAATAAGCGAAAAGATTCGTGCAACTTCCGACGCGGAATTGTCACAGCAAAGCGGCTTGCGGCGGAGAGGCCGGTTGATCGCATCCACCCGAGCCATGCCTTGCCCGACAAGCACATCAACTTGCCGCAGCTTCTGGACAATTCACTCTGATTTGTGTCGCCTGTTCGCCATCTCAGATCCTCCGTTTTCCTAAACACAACGGTGGAACACAACGGTGGACCAACTCAGCGGGGGAGGCTCAGTCACGGATAAAGGTGCCTTCGCTCCCTTCCTAGGGCGGAAAACGAGGGTCGGGTCTGTCCCGCGACCCGGCCGTTGCCGGTTACAATCTCGCTGCGGCTTGCCTGAACGACCGCTAATGTCGCTGCACTGTAGCGCGGATTCAGCCGTGCCGCAGCGAAGGATTTTCTGCAAGCGCACGCAGCGCATTTGTTGTGGGTCCGGGTTGGGCTCAAACCTGCCTTTCGCCGCGTCTGCAAGTAATATCAGCGTCGAGGCGTGAGACGAGCGGCGGCAATGCCGGACAAAGGGTGCATTCGCTGCGGCTGCGCGATGAACCGCTTTTGGTGCCTGCCATGAACGGTCGTTAACGCCGGTGACAGAAACGTATGAGTTTTGGCAGGATTGTTCTTCTACAACAAAACCGTTGCATGGCTCATATCGGTTATTCTGTTACCAGAGTTGCCTCAAACCAGTCGCGCTATTTGTACCCTACCGCCACGTTTACCGAATCTGGATATATCAGTTCCTCCCCTTTCTCGAATTCTCTCAGTGCCTCCTCGACATCGCAAATAAGCCGCTCTTTCTGATCTTCCGAGAGAGCGTTGAACGCGGCGGCGATTGGCATCGATCCTAGATGCAGCGGAGCGAATTCTCTGGTCGCTGGTTGACGAATTTCGAGGGTCTGTTTGTGAACTTGAACATTCCTGTAATTTGCCGCTGACAGATGTGAGGCCAGCACGTCAGCGCTTGGGGTCTGTCTCTGGCTCCGCTGCTTGGCGGCAATCTCTGGTGAGATGTGCTTTTCGACTGCAGAACATATGGCGGACGTGTACGGGCTGTGACCAGCCCAAATCGAAAATGCCAATCGTCCATCATGCCTGAGAACCCGCTTGATCTCCGCAAGCGCGGCAGGTTTGTCGGGGAAATAGTGGTATCCATGCAGAGAAATGACAGCATCGAAAGCATTGGAATCGAGCCCGGATTCGGACACATCGCTTTCAATCCATTCAATTGGCAAACTTGCTGCCAGATCACGCGCATGTGCCAACATTGGGGCGTTGATATCCAGGCCCGTGACACGCCCTTCGTTGCCCACAATCTGCTGCGTGCGGCGGGTCGAGACGCCTGTTCCACACGCAACATCCAGAACGACCTCGCCGGGTTTCAGTTTAACCAACTCCAACAAGGCGTCGGCCCAACGTGCCATCCAAAGTGGAACCAGAACTTTTTCATAAATCTCAGGCGCATTTCCCGCCAGTTGGAATCCCTTTTCATCGGCCATATCAATCTCCTTTCGTCGACTATGACAGACTGTTTGTGTTTCAGCGAAAGAATCGTTCTGGTCTGCGTCTGGTCTGCGTATGGTCGCGGGCGATTCCGGGGGTTGGTTGGGCGTATCCTCATAGTCTTTGGTACCCACACGCGGACAAAAAACCCTGACAATATCCACCGGTCAAAAACGGTCCTTTGCGCCGGTGACACAAACGTAGGGTTTTGATCTGATTTTCAGTCCAAAGCTGCGGCTGACCTTGTTCTCATCAGAAGATCGTTGTGCGGACAAAGCGACTTCAGTCTAATTATCGCCTGTTGGGTAGGCGGTTCCGTCATCCTGCGAATTTGCAGCGGAAGACGCATGCCGGTGAACCCACTTCCAGTTTTCTCCAACCCTGACAAGCGAGTCTGTCCATCGCAAGGGCACCTTTATGGCTTCGTCGTCGATTGTCAGATGGATAACGAGCGTAATAGCGACGGTCGCTGCATCGCTATGGATGGCTACATCCTTCCAACACCATTCGAAGCGCTTGGCTCTAGCTTCATTGAAGTTGTGTGAAAAAATCGATGCAATTGCTTGTCGGCCTGAGCAGAGTTCATCGCTACCTGTACCGATGAGCGAAACACCTTCGCCGTCAACGAAAATCTTCATCAATCTGTCGATGTCTTTTGCGCAATAAGCTTCTGCATACTCGTCAAGCGTCGCGAGAACGCTTTCATGATCAGTCGCCATATTAGAACCCTCAAAAACCAAATCCGTCGTAACAGTAGCATAGGTGACGACGCGTGAGCCGAAATAACGACATGGTAGTTTGGGCTCAGACCCGCCGTTAGCCGCAACTTGGTCGAATGACCGGTAATGGACAAAAACCCCGTGACAGAACTTCCCTGCCAAAAACGGCTGTTTTTGTCACCGACCGCACAATAACTAAATCCATTGAAAACTCTTGTGCCACAAACCCATGACAAAACCTAAGTTGATTTTGTCACGTTTTTGACCCCACCGCGAAGAACCGACATTCGCGCTCATCGCAGCTTTCGGCAAAATGGGCTCGAAGCCGTCTTCTGCGCTGCAGCGTGCAGCTC
>JBBKXP010000210.1:0-3858 GCA_037969545.1 Paracoccaceae bacterium
GTTCGATATGCATCAGCGTCGCGGTGCGTTCGACCCGGCGCCTGACATCGGCATCGGCCATTTTGGCCATCCGCAGACCGAACCCGATGTTCTCGAAAAACGTCAGATGGGGAAACACAGCGTAGTTCTGGAACACCAACGCAATGCCCCGGTCGCGCGGCGGCAGGTGATCGATCCGCCGGTCGCCGATCCAGACCTCGCCGGTGGTGGCGGTTTCAAGGCCCGCGATGATCCGCAGCAGTGTGGTCTTGCCGCAGCCCGACGCCCCGAGCAGCACCATGAATTCCTGTTCCGCGATCGACAGGTCGATGGAATGCAGCGCCTGATAGGCACCAAAGGTTTTGGCGACGTTCTTGATCTGGATTTGTGCCACGACGTAAGTCCTTTCCCGCGTTCAGCGGTTGGCGATGCCCCACATCGCAAACAGGTATTTGCGAACGGCAAAGATGAAGACGAGGGCGGGGACGACAAGGATGAACCCCCCGGCGAACTTGAGATGCAGCGGCGAGGTGCCGAGCGATTGCAGCAGAAACGCCGTCAGCGTGCGGTTTTCGATGGTCAGCACGGCGGCGGCAAAGACCTCGTTCCACGAGATCACGAAGGCAAAGATCGCGCTGGCGGCGATGCCGGGCAGGATCAGCGGCAGCACCACCTTGGTAAAGGCGGTGAACCTTGTGCAGCCGAGCGTCCAGGCCGCCTCTTCCAGTTCGATCGGGATGCCCGCAAACAGGGAAAAGGTGATCAGCACGGCAAAGGGGATCGCCAGCGTGGTGTGGACAAGGGCAAGCCCGAACAGCGTGTCGTCCAGCCCGGTGCGGATGAACAGCACCGCCAGCGGCAGGGCCAGCAACGGCAGCGGAAACGCCCGGGTCAGCAGGATCAGCACGCGAAACGTCTCCTTGCCGCGAAAATCGAACCGCGACAGGGCATAGCCGGCCGGGGCGCCGAACCCGATGGCCATGACCATCGTGAACAGGGCCACGATCACCGAATTCTTGAGCGCCCCGAGCATCCCGGCGAAATTGGCAAAGAACGCCAGGCTGCCAAAGTCGAATTCCGGAATGAACGGTTTCGGAAAGCTGGTGACGGTTTCCGGCGAGGACAGGGTATTGATCAGCAGAAAGTAGATCGGAACCAGCACCCAGGCGCAGAGAAACACGACGGCGGCGCGAAACAGGAAACGGCCCGATTTGCGCACCTCTGCCGGGACGAGGTCGGTGGTTGCGACGGTCATATCCGGGCTCCTTTCGGGACGCGCAGCAGGCGCAGGATGATCAGGGTGAAGCCGATCGAGATCGCGAGGATGATCAGGGCCATCGCGGCGGCGGCACCGCTGTTGAGCAGGTCAAACTGATAGGCAAAGGTCTCGCCCATCAGGACCGGGAACAGGGTTCCGCCAAGGGCGGCGACCACCGCGAACACCTCAAAGGCAAGGATCACCCGCAGCACCAGCGCGGTTTGCAGCGAGGGCCGCAGCAGCGGCAGCGTGACCTTGACGAACCGTTGCCAGGGCGAGGCGCCAAAGACCTCGGCGGCCTCGTAATATTCCTTGGGGATCAGGCCGATGCCGGCGACGAGAATGACCAGCATGATCGCCGTCGCGCGCCAGATTTCGGCCAGCGCGATGGCCAGAAAGATCAGGCCCGGATGCTGGTAGGTCAGCATGTTGATGGGCGCGTCGATCACCCCGAGCCCATGCATCATCGAGTTGAGGAAACCCGATTGTTCAAAGATCGCCAGCCAGATCAGGCCGGCCGCAAGGTCCGAGATTCCCAGCGGGATCGTCCAGACATACAGCACCAGATCTCGGCCCTTTTTCATCTTGGTGACCATCGTGGCCATCGCCAGCGACAGGGCCAGCTGCACCGGCACCACGATCGCGGCCAAAAGCAGCGTGTTCTTGAGCGAGATCGGAAATTTCCAGTAACTGACGACCTCGCGGAAGGTGTCGAGGGTAAAGCCGTCGCCGTCGCTGAAGGCCAGTTGGGCCACAAGGTAAAAGGGGTAAAGGAAGAAGACGCAGAGAAACAGCGTGACCGGCAGGATCATGATGTAGGGAAGGGTGCGGGCAGACATGACAGCGCTCCTTGCCCGTCGCCGGTGGCGGTGCGGGCGACCTGGGGCGGGGCGAACCCCGCGAGACATCGAAGAGGCGGCGGAAATGGTCCGGGTCTGTGGCGTCCCGGACCGGTGTCGTGGTGGTTATTCGACCGGGCAGGCGCCTTCGGAGGGCGCGTCAGGGGCCCAGCAGGGCGCGCCGGTCGCTTCCATGATCCCGCGCAGCACCTCGGCCTGCTCGTCAAGGACGGTGCGGATGTCCTGATTGCCCAGCACGATCCGCTCGAAGGTATCGACGTAGACCCGGCTGAAATCGCCACCCTTTTCGCCCAGACCGGCGGGCAGCAGGCCCGGGTTGGCGTCCGCCGACCCCGACATCAGCGCAATGGCGTCGCCCGCGGCCTTGACGGCGGGGGGCAGGTCGTCGGGCAGATCAACCTTGACCACCGGGAAAAAGTTGGTGGCGCGCAGCGTGGCGATCTGGGTTTCGGGCTGCATCATGTAAGCCAACAGCGCCTCGGAGGCCGCCATGTCGGGTGCGGTGCGCGGGATCGCCAGACCGGCGACGACGGGCATGAAGCCGCGCCCGGTCGGGCCTGCGGGGGCCGGAAAGGCCACGAAATCGTCGGGCCGTTCGTTGAACGCGGCGGCCAGCCGCGACGAATGGTCAAAGGCCACCCAGACATCTTCGGACAGCAGTTGTTCCTGCATGAAGGAAAAGTTCGTCGAACCGGGGTTGGTGTGGCTCCAGAGTTCGCGGAACGCCTCCCATGCCGTCACCGCGGCGTCCGAGCGAAAGCTGCGGACCACGCCATCGGTATAGGACGGATACAGGTAGCCCTGGAAAAACCGGTGCTTGAGGCCGTCCGGCCCGGCCGGAAATCCGAACATCGGCTTGCCGGTGGCAGTCTGGATATTGGCCGTCCATGCGATCAGCTGGTCGTAGGTCAGGGCGTTGATATCGGCGCCTTCGGGCAGGAATTCCAGCGCCTTGACGTTGGCAGCCATGATATAGCTCGCCTGCATCCACGGCAGATAGGCCTGACCCTCGCCGCCCAGTTTGCCGAGCTCCATAAAGGCCGCATTGATGGTCAGGTCGCCCAGATCGATCCCCGAAAGGTCGACAATGTCGGCAGGGTCAAGTGCCGCGAAATCGCCGTGCAACGCGCCCAAGAGCCCGATGGTGCCGGTTCCCGCAGTCAGTTCCGCCTGCAACCGGGTCAGGAACGGGCCGGCGTCGTTGCCCTGATAGTCGACGGTGTCGGAAAAGCCGGCAAGCACTTGTTCGCGCATCGCCTGGGTTTCCTCGACGGGTTTGGCCTGGGTCGACCAGAACAGGATGTCGGCCTGTGCCGCGCCTGTCATGGCGATTGCGGCGGTGGCGCCCAGAAGGCTGATTCTGATTGTCATGTCTCTCTCCCTGTGTGGTGTGCCGCGCCGGTTTTCCCGGCCGGCCTGCGAACGGAGGGTGCATTAAGGGACGCCGTCTGCCGCGGCACTTCAAGCCCCCGAGCCCGGCCCTCCTGCCGATCTCTGTTCCTGTGCTGCTATTTTGATATAACGTTATATCATCTGTCAACAGATAATTTTGCACCCCCCGCAAGGCTGATTTTCCGACATTCGGCCTGTCCGGGCACGGCACTTTCCTGTATCGCTAGCAATAACGATATATCAATCATGGACTTCCACTCCGGAGCGGCGATGACACAGAAGCCGAAATTACAGACGGTGGCGCAGGCCGCCGGCGTGTCGCTGGCGACGGTCAGCCAGGTGATGCGCGGCGCCGGGCGAATCTCCGAG
>JBBKXP010000211.1:0-6533 GCA_037969545.1 Paracoccaceae bacterium
CCCCTGGGCCCTGTGGACGTCGACGAGGCCATTACGCGCATCGCGCAGCTCTACGCCGTCGAGAAGGAGGCGCGTGGAGCGTCGCCGGACCTGCGCGTCGAGATCCGACGGGCGAAGGCAAAGCCGACCTTCGATGATCTCGAGACTTGGCTCCACGCCCAACTGCCCAGTATCTCGGGAAAGTCGCCACTGGCCGTGGCGATCCGATACGCCCTGACCCGCATGAAGCGGCTCCGACCATACCTCGATCACGGCGTTCTGGAACTGGATAACAACACGGCCGAAAGGGCGATGCGCTCCGTCGCGATCGCCAGGAAGAACTATCTCTTCGTCGGATCCCTCACCGGCGGCCGCGCCGCCGCCATCACCTACACCCTGATCGTAACCGCAAAGCTCAACGGCATCGATCCGCAAGCGTGGCTCGCAGATACCCTTGCCCGCATCCCTGACTACAAGATCACTCGCGTCAATGATCTGCTGCCGTGGAGGTCCGCAAAGTAAGGGCAGTCAGGCCGGACGCTTATCGCTGATCAGCCTGATGAAGGCGATGGAAGCCAACTCGAACCCTGCGGCGTGGGGGCGATGGCGTTTTAACACCTGCTCGCCTTCCGGCAGGCCACCCAGAAGGCTATCTTGAGGCTTTCGCCACGCTTTATGCCGAAGCCGCCCGGCAAGTCCATGAGTTTCGCAACGGGACGAAATCCGGCAGGGACACCGTGTTGCCGACGGTTTCGGATGGGCTGGCGGGCATGCGCTTCATAGCGGCCGGAGTTCGGTCAAACGAAGAAGGCGGAGTTTGGGTCGGGCTCTGAGGCCCGATCTCAAACGATTGGATGCAGACAATTCTGGGGGCGGGCAACAGGGTTCCTCAAAGATCACTACGTGCCCGAAATCTGTTTAGCCGCAACATTCGTCAAGACGGAGAGATGATTTCCCCATGCATATGGAAAATTGGCTGCTTCGCTCCCATCCTCAAGAAGCGACTATGCTCAGCAAATGTCCGCTTCCCGTTCCTCATGTCGGATGACATCAACGACCCATAGCCGCCGTTCAAAGTTGATGAGGCGCCGCAGCGCAGCATTACCTGAAGCGCCCCTTCGTCGTTCCTTGAAAGCAGATCACCGTCATTTTGGCGATTGATTGCTTCCAAAGGTTCGGTAAAGTCTAGTGGCTGGGCCACCGCACGATTTCAATCTCATCCCCGTCTTGTTCTGCGGCGAAAATGCAGTTCCGACATCTGGCGGTACTGCGGGTCTGTTCGGTTGAATTGCGCTGGTCACCTGGCAATCGCTAGGAACAAGAAATCCTGAAATGCAGGTCTACTTTGCGCCGATAGAAGCACTGGTTGCAGCCTCTGTCTCAGGAAACCTGCGCGCGCCCCTGAAGCACGGCAAGTGCCGTCGAAAGCTGCTTAAGCTCCACCGTTTCATCGGCTTCGAACGGGTATTCATCGGCCCCGTTCGCGATCCGCGCCGCGCTTTTTGCGAGTTTTTCCAGTGGCGTGACGAAGATCCGGCAAAACAGAAGCGTCATCACCAGAAGACACATCCCCAGCACCACCACGAACTTGGCCGCATTCGACATCAGATTGCGTTCGGCAACAGAAAATTCGTCGGGGTCGATCCGACCCACCATGCGCCAGCCGAACGACGGCAGATCGTCATAGGCGATGCGGGGAATGACCGAGGTGAAATAGGTGCGGTCATCCGGCCAGGTCTCGAGTTGCGCACCACGCACCCCGGTCGTCGCCTTGCCGATACTTTCAAGATCCAGCCGACCGTAGGCTATGCCATCGCTCGACAGGACAACGTCGCCGGCCTGATTGATCAGAAACACATCGAGCCCAAGCGACGTCGCGCTTGCCACAATATACTTCCGCGCCCAGTCAAAGTTGATATGCATACCAATGACGCCAACCACCGTTCCGTCGGCACCGCGTACGGCGCGCGAAAAGTCGATGAAGCGCAGCGGATCCGCGCCGGCTGGGTACGGCAGATCGTTCAGAAGAACGGCCTGATGCACGTCGCCCGCATAGTTCAGGTCCAGACCGTTCTGAAACCACGGACGCTCTGCCACGCTTTGGCCTTCGAGAAGACCGCCGGACGCGGCGATGACGGTTCCATCCACGCCCGCGAAACCGATCCACGAGATTTCGTCTCCGGCGCCCACTGTCGTGTCGAAGGCAACACGCTGCATGTCCGCGGGCATGCCGGGGATCATCTCCGCAAGGTTGGAAAGGTGGCGCCAGTTGGCTTGCAGGGCGCGCGCAAAATCAAACTGCACACCGTTCAGCCGCACATCGACCGCCCGTTCCAGCGCATCGGCACGGTAGGCGACGTGCTGTGCCTTGACAAAGGTGATGACGCCGACAGCGGTCAACAGCATCCCGATAAAGACGAAACCGGCAAGAGCGCGCGCGAGGCTCGGTCTGCGGCCACGGGGGATCGCGAACGTCTGGCGATTTCGAAGGCGCGACTGGTGGCGTTCCTGAACGTCGGTCAACAAAGCGGAATACATGGCACTGCCCTTTTCAATAACACCTGACCGTCGCAAAGCCTTGATCGTCCGTCGAAAAGGCGACCAATTGCTTTGAACCCGTCTAAAGTTATCATCATTGGGGTGCGGTCATTTCGTGGCGCGATTGTGACCGACCTGCGAAATCGCGTCGATTTTTCGAAGGTCAGTCGGATCGGTCGGATTCCCCCTTACCCGGATGGCGCAATCAGGTTGCCGGTGACAGACGCCGCAGAATATCGCTTGCCATGGCAGATAGCCGGGCCGACACCACACCCGGATTGTCACCCTCGGCATAAAGCCTCACCATCAACGCCTCTTTCTGCGCTTCCGAGGTCTGAAGGCGAAGCCGGGCACCGTCGTCGGTCAGGGCAATGACCGTCGCCATCACATACCCCACACCCTGCAACTGGATCAGTCCCTTTTCGTCCAGCGTCATGTTCTGCCCCCGAATACGCAGCGTGTCCTGGGTCAGACTTTTGATCCAGACCTGACGTTCGCCCCCTTCCGACAGGAACATCCCGCGTTCGGGCTTATCGGCAAAGTGACGTTCGCTGCGCGGCATCTCGACAAAGGCGAACATCATCACGGACAACAGCACCAGATTGTAGATGGTCCAGAACAGGACCACGATCTTGCCCTCACCAGCGTCGTAAAAGGCAAACCGGTCGAACACGATGCCGATGATCAGGCCCGTGATGGTCAGGATCAGCAGGATCAGAAAGGGCCGCATCATCCGCCACTGCACGATGATCCTGCTGCGGTCGCCACCTTTGGCGGTTACGCTGAACGGATGGCCGTGTGGCCGGGTCAGTCCGGTGAAGGCGGCGCGAGTGATCGGGAACGCACCTAAAAGCTGGCTGATGTCATGAATGACCGGCATCATCATGCCCTTGGCGACGGATTGATTGGTCATCATGATCCACAGGAAATACACGCCGAAATAGCTCAGAACGTCGGCAAGGCTGGCGCTCACCGATGTGATGTTGAAGAACCAGTAAAGCAGCGGATAGATCAGCGCGGCAATGCGGAACGGAAAGCTCATCAGCCAGTACAGGACCGAATCGATGACGCTCCAGCGATCGCGCAGGCGCAGGTTGTTGCGTGCGAAAGGCCCGACCCGGCTGCGCGCGATCTGCATCAGGCCAAGGCACCAGCGCGCCCGCTGGGTGACGTATTCCTTCAGCCCCTCGGGCGCGAGACCTTCGCTAAGTGCCTCGTTCAGATAGACGGTGGTCAGCCCGCGTTCCTGCAGGACCAACGTCAGCATGAAATCCTCGGTCACGCTTTCGGTCGGAAAACCGCCGATGTCTTGCAGCGCGGACCAGCGGACCATCGACGATGTTCCACAGCAGATGGCCAGACCCCAGGCATCGCGCGAGGCCTGAAGGTGATCGAAAAAGAACCGCTGTTCATCCGGGTAGGACCGGCTGAGGCCAAGGTTGTGCTGCACCGGATCGGCGTTGAAAAAATGCTGCGGGGTCTGAACGAGCGCAACTTGTGGATCGTGGAACAGTGCAAGCGAACGGCTGATGAACCCGCGGTGAGGGACGAAATCCGCGTCGAGCACCGCGATGAACTGCGGTGGCAGCAGGTCGGCGGCCAGAACCTTCAACGCCGCATTAATGTTGCCGGCCTTGGAATCGCGGTTGTTGTCCCTCCGTAGATAACGGACGGACTGCGTGGCGCAGTAATCACGCAACCAATCCCGGCGGCCATCATCCAGAACGATCACCTGTTTGTTGGCATAGGCCAGCGCGAGGGCGCCGACGATCGTTCGTTCCAGAACCTCGAGTTCCTCGTTGTAGGTCGCGACAAGGATGGCGACACGCGGCGGCGCCGCGCCCCACCAACCGAGGTTCGCATCCGCTTCGGCGCTGCGGTTGCGGGTGCGCGACATCAGGGCAAAGGTGCTGAACGAACTCAGCATCGCGGCAACCTCGAACCCCAGCAGCGACCAGCTTGCCAGACAATCAAGGGTCAGGCCGAAAGGCGCGATGGTGAAAAGCGCCCGCCAGGTCAGATAGCGCAGACCCAGCAGGCCCGCGATCCCGAACAGCAGGCTGCGGTGTAGCGTGCTTTCGCGATTGAAGACGAAGGGCAGTAAAAGCGCCACGCCGACAATCAGCATCAGTTGCGTCTGGCTTGAGCCTATCTCGCTCAGGTACGGATATCCGTCCATGTCACTGCCAAATGTCCCGGACCCAGTCGAGCGGTCGCGTCTCGAAGAACACCCGCCCGACGCGCCCGATCGAACAGCGCAATGTCGGATCGTCGCGCAGCGCGGACACCAGCAGCGTTACGTCATAGCGTTCTAGATGCCGCTGATTAGGTGCGACGGCAAGATTGCCGTAGATCGCGGCGGCACCCGAACCGGCAAGGCGCGTCACCGTCGCCGGAAACGCGCGGTTATCGCCGGTCAGCCGGAACGTCGCAGACTGCCCTGCCGAAAGACCACGATAGACGTTCTCGGAAACCGACGCCGTTACGATGGCGGTGTCGCAATCGACGAATCGCAGAACGTCCTGACCGCGCTGCAGCACTTCGCCGTCGGCGGAAAGATATTCCCAAAGCTGGCCGTTGACGGTCGCGCGCAGCGACGACGTCGCCAGCATGTTGGTGCGCAGCTGTTCGGCAACGATCCGTGTTTCAAGCGCGGCAAGACGGGCGGATGCGGCGGCAAGATCGACCGTCAGACCATCGACGGTCGATCGTAGTTCGGCCACGCGCTGTTCGGAATTGGGGGCGTCGTTGTAGCCGTCACCGATATAGACGCCAGCATTTACCGCAGCGATGGCGACAGCCAGCGTTTCGGCGCGTTCGGTGGCGTAGTTCAGCGCGATCTCGGGCAGCGCCGAATCGATGCCCGCGGGTTCGTCGGCATCCCGGAACGCGGCATCAAGACGCCCGCTGCGCGACCCTTGCCCCAGCATCTGAACACGTTCGAGCGCGCGATCGAGTCTGACCTGCAATTCGGCGATCCGCTGTTGCTTGTAGGTCTCGCCACGTTCGGACAGTGCCGCGATGGTCGCGTCGGTGGCTGTTTGCAGGCTGGACAGTCGGGCGACCTCTGCCCGGGCCAGATCGCGTTCCATCAGAAGATCGTTCAGGCGGATCGTATCGACGAGCGCGTCCGTGATCGATCCGATCTCCTCGCCCTTATCGACCCGCGATCCCAGCGGGCGGTCCTGAAGGCTGACCTTGCCCGCGATGGCGGCGTGCATCGTCGAAAGACGCGCGTTGACGACCGCATCGGCGCTGGCACCCGATAGCTGTTCGCTGACGATCACCCAGCCAGCCGCCAGAACGAAGCACAGCCCGACGAGTATTCTTCCAAGTTTCATGATAATCGCCCCACTCATCCTTAGTAAACGCGAGAGAACCAGCGCCGACTGCGACTACTGCAAATGCCCCGCTGATTCCTTCGCTAGATGCAGAACCGGGCAAAGTTGTGTCAGAGTAGAGGGATTGTTGCGATATTGATTACAAAGGCCGTGCAAGACACCTCAATCAATGCCGAAGCATGGTCTGGGACGTCAAAACAGCTTGGATCGAAAGAAATGACCACCGCAGCGAACGACCACTTTCCGCTGATTCTGTGGAAAAACAACGTGTTGCAGGCGCAGAAAGTGGGGGCTGAATGAGAGGTCGAACACCTTTCTTGTCAGGCGGTTCGTAGTTTCTGCGGTGCAGGACAGATCTTCGCTAGTTTGCGGAGGTTTTGGGCGGTTGCGGCGAGCAGGAATTCGTCGTTAGCACCACATGGGCCCCGTAATCGGAGCCGCCCAAGCCCAAGGATGCGTTTGAGGTGGGCGAAGAGCATCTCGACCTTCTTCCTCAGCTTCATTGAGATGTCGTATTGCCCGGTCTTGGCCCCTCTCGTGCATGTAAACATGCACTGCCGGGCAGTGGATGTCGCGGGCGACCTGGCGGGCATCTTCGTGTTCTTCGCGGGTGATCTTGCGCGCGTCGGCATTCGGGCAGCACATTGGTTTTGAGGGACAGGAGTGGCAGGTCAG
>JBBKXP010000212.1:0-4196 GCA_037969545.1 Paracoccaceae bacterium
GCTCAAGGGCGGGTTGTCGAATGAAAGCTGGCTGGTCTCCGACCGCGACGGCCGCCATGTGGTGCGCTTCGGCAGCGACTTTCCCTTCCACCACGTCATCCGCCAGCGCGAGATCATGACCGCGCGCGCCGCCCACGAGGCGGGTTTCGCGCCCCGGGTGGAATATGCCGCGCCCGGCATCATGGTCTCGGAGTTCATCGAGGCCCGCACCTTCGACGCCGCCGATGTCTGCGCCAATGCCGGCCGCATCGGCCGCTTCATCGGCGAGTTTCACCGCACCATGGCGCGCCATGTCAGCGGCCCCGGCTTCATGTTCTGGGTCTTCCACGTCATCCGCGACTATGCCCGCACGCTTGAGGCCGGCCAATCGCGCATGGCCGGACGGCTGCCGGAATGGCTGGCGCAGGCCGAGGAGTTCGAGGCAGCCCAGGTGCCGCTGCCCATCGTCTTCGGCCACAACGACCTGCTGCCGGCCAATTTCATGGATGATGGTTCAAGGCTGTGGCTCATCGATTTCGAATATGCCGGTTTCAACACCGCCATGTTCGACATTGCCGGTGCGGCATCGAATGCCGGCATGGATGAAGGGCAGGCGGGCGAACTCATCGAGGCCTGTCTCGGCCGCGCGCCGGACCCGGCCTTCATGCGGTCCTTCGCCGCCATGCAATGCGCCTCGCTGTTGCGCGAGACGCTGTGGAGCCTCGTCTCCGAACTGCATCTCGACGCCCCCGGCGTCGATTATGCCGCCTACACCGCCGCAAACCTCGACAGCTTCGAGGCGGCGGTCAGCGACTACCACACCACCTACGGCAGCAAGACCAACGGAAAGACCTTCCCATGACCCTCCCGGACAGAGCCCAGATCGTCGTCATCGGCGGCGGCATCATCGGCTGTTCCACCGCCTACCATCTGGCCCGTGATCACAAGGCCGATGTCGTGCTGCTCGAGCAAGGCAAGCTGACATCCGGCTCGACCTGGCATGCCGCCGGTCTGGTCGGTCAGCTGCGCTCCTCGGCGTCGATCACCAAGGTGCTCAAATATTCGGTCGATCTCTACAAGCGGCTCGACGCCGAGACCGGGCTCGAGACCGGCTGGAAGATGACCGGCTGCCTCAGGCTCGCCACCAACCAGGACCGCTGGACCGAGTTCAAGCGGCTGGCCACCACTGCCGGCTCCTTCGGCATGGACATGCATCTGCTTTCGCCCGCCGAGGTGAAAGCCATGTGGCCGCTGATGAATGTCGACGATCTCGTCGGCGCCAGCTGGCTGCCGACGGACGGGCAGGCGAGTCCGTCCGACATCACGCAGTCGCTGGCCAAGGGGGCGCGGATGCACGGTGCGAAGTTCGCCGAAAACGTCCGCGTCACCGGGTTCACGATGGACGGCAACCGGATCACTGCGGTGCAGACCGATCAGGGCGTCATTACCTGCGAGACCGTGGTCAACTGCGCGGGCCAATGGGCGCGACAGGTCGGGGCGATGGCGGGGATCACCGTGCCGCTGCATCCGGTCAAACATCAGTATGTGATCACCGAAGCGATCGCCGGACTGTCGCCGGATGCGCCGACGTTGCGCGACCCCGACCGGCGCACCTACTTCAAAGAGGAGGTCGGCGGGCTGGCGTTCGGCGGCTATGAACCGAACCCGCAACCGTTGCCCACCGGGCCGGTGGCCACCGATCAGCCGTTCAAGCTGTATGACGACGATTTCGACCATTTCGAACAGCATATGGTGCAGGCCATTGCCCGGATTCCGGCGCTGGAAACCGCGGGCGTCAAGCAGATGATCAATGGCGCGGAGAGTTTCACGCCGGATGGCAATTTCATCCTCGGACCCGCGCCGGAATGTGTGAACATGTTCGTCGGCGCCGGGTTCAACGCCTTCGGCATCGCGGCGGGTGGCGGCGCGGGCTGGGTGCTGGCGGAATGGGCGATGACGGGCGAGGCGCCGCTGGACCTCTGGACCGTCGATATCCGCCGGTTTTCGGCGATGCACCGCGATCAGGATTGGGTCCGCGACCGCACGAGCGAGGCCTATGGCAAACACTATACCATCGGCTATCCCCACGAGGAGTATGCGTCGGGCCGACCCCTCATCAAGTCGCCGCTTTACGACCGGCTCAGGGCCCAAGGGGCCGTGTTCGGGTCGAAACTGGGGTGGGAGCGCCCCAATTGGTTCGCGCCCAAGGGGGTCGCGGCGCAGGACGTTCACAGCATGGGGCGGCAGAACTGGTTTGCCCATGTCGGGGCAGAACATGCCGCGGTGCGATCCCATGCGGGGGTGTTTGACCAGTCGTCGTTTGCCAAGTTCGAAGTGACAGGGGTGGATGCCGCCGCCGCACTTGACCGCATCTGCGCCAATGACGTGACCCGGCCCGCGGGGCGGCTGACCTATACCCAATTGCTGAATTCGCGCGGCGGGATCGAGGCCGATCTGACCGTCGCGCGGCTGGCCGAGGACCGGTTCTATATCGTCACCGGCACCGGGTTTCGCATCCACGACGGCGCGTGGATTGCCGACCATTTGAAGGGCGATGTGCGGCTGACGGACGTGACAATGGATTACGGCGTGCTGTCGCTGATGGGTCCAGCAGCGCGGGACATCCTTGCGCGAGTAACGAACGGCGATGTGAGCGATGCGGAGTTCCCGTTCGGGCATGTCCGCGAAATCGCGATTGTCGGGGTGCAGGTGCGGGCGCTGCGGATCACCTATGTCGGCGAACTGGGGTGGGAGCTGCATGTGCCGAATAGCAGCTTGGGCGCGGTCTATGATGCGCTGATGGCCACAGATCCGGACCTGCGTCCGGTTGGGTATCGGGCGATCGAATCGCTGCGGCTGGAGAAGGGGTATCGTGCGTGGGCGTCGGATATCACGCCGAACGATACACCGTTCGAGGCGGGGCTGCGCTGGGCGGTGGGCCTGCGCAGGAACGCGGATTTCATCGGGCGCGGGGCGCTTGAGGACGCGGGACCGTTGCGCAAACGGTTGGTGGGGTTCACGCTGGATGATCCGGAGGCGGTGCTTATGGGCCGCGAGACGATTTTGCGGGATGGGGTACAGGTCGGGTATCTGACCTCGGGCGGGTATGGCTATACGGTTGGGAAATCAATCGGTTACGGGTATATGCGGGGCGGCGATCTGGGTGACTATGCCCTGATGGCGGGCCGCTATGAACTGGTGGTGGCGAACGAAGTGTTTCCCGCCCAAATCGGGCTGCGCCCGTTCTATGACCCGGACAACATCAGGATAAAGTCCTGAGGACGAGGCCGATGCTGGGCACGGTCCCCGCTGTGCCGGGCATCGACACATAGGGCGCGGTCTGTTCAACAATCGCGACCTTGCCGCCGGTCACCAATGCCGCGATATGCGCCGCGAACCCATCTTCCCACAGCGTCGTCTTGACCGTCAGCACCACCACGCCGCCCGGCGCGCAGATGCGCAGCAATTCGTCCAGACCCTCGGCCCCGACGTGGCCGGTGGTGAAGACACCAGCCGAGATCACGCTGGCAAAGTGTCCATCGGCAAATGGTAGCGGCCTGCCCAGCGCGAGATTGTGCAGCGTGGTGTAAACGCCCTTGGCGCGGGCGACGTCAAGCATCCTTGCCGAAATATCCAGGCCTTCGACTGCCGGGTATCCCAGGATCCCCAGCCATTCGCCGATCAGCCCGGTGCCCGCCCCGGCATCCAGCAGCGGCGCGGCGCCGCGCGGCAGATATCGGGCCAAAAGCGCCAGGCAGATCGACGGGTGCCGATAGCCCGCAACGGCCATTTCGGCGTCGTAGGTGGCGGACCATGTATCGTAAAGCGTGGCGATTTCGGCCGTGTCTTTGGCGTCGTAAACCGCGCCCAGATGGCCGTCGTGTTTGCTGCCCATGCCGTTCCCCGTTTGCGCCAAAGCTGCGGCTATATTAGCCTGAAGCCGGAACGGGTAAAGGTGGCAACATGGATGAGGCACAGGCGGCAATGGCGCGGATCCCGGCGCTGGCCGTGTATGACGGCCCGCTGGAGCGCTTGGGCGGGTTGACCAACACCGTGTATCGCGCCGGCGATCATGTGTTGCGCCTGCCGGGGGCCGGGACGGCGGAATATATCGACCGGGGGAACGAGGCGCTGGCGGCACGGGCGGCGGCGCAGGCGGGGGTCAGTCCTGCGGTGGTTCATGTCGACCCTGACAGCGGGGTGATGGTGACGCGGTT
>JBBKXP010000213.1:0-6632 GCA_037969545.1 Paracoccaceae bacterium
TCCCCCCTGAGCGTCGATTTCGCCGCCGATTATTACGCCATGCGCCAACTGAAGGGCGTCAGCGAAGAAGTGGCCAACCAGATGGTCCGCAATCCGGCCATTTTTGCCGCAATGTTGGTGCGTCACGGCCATGCGGACGGTAGTGTCGGGGGCGCTGCAACCGCCACTGCCGATATCATCCGCGCCGCGATCCACGTGATCGGCAAGGCCGAGACGGCACCGCTTGTTTCCAGCTTTTTTCTGATGCAATTGCCTGCTGACCGCTTTCCCGACCACGGCGCAATTATCTTTGCGGACTGTGGACTGGTCATCGACCCGACCGCTACTGAACTTGCTGCCATCGCTCGCGCCGCCGCCAATTCGTTGACCGCGCTGACCGGCGAACACCCGCGGGTGGCGATGCTGTCATTCTCGACCAAGGGGAGCGCCCACCACGCCGCGGTGTCCAAGGTGGTCGAAGCGACAGCACTGGTCCGCGCCGCCGACCCCGACATTCTGATCGACGGCGAGTTGCAATTCGATGCGGCATTCGTGCCGGCAATTGCGGCGTCAAAGGCCCCGGACAGTCCCCTCAAAGGCGCCGCCAACGTGCTGGTGTTTCCCAACCTGGACGCCGCCAACATCGGCTACAAGATCGCCCAGCGGATCGGCGGCGCGACCGCGATCGGGCCGGTACTGCAGGGATTGGCCAGACCCGCCAACGACCTGTCGCGCGGCTGCACAGCCACCGACGTGACCCACATGATCGCCGTCACGGTGACGCAGGCCCAGGCGATTGGATAACCTGCTCACCCTCGTCGCTCTCGACGGCACGACGTTCGCCATCTTCTGCTGCATCTGTTTTGCCGCCGGACTGGTGCGCGGCTTTGCAGGTTTCGCCCTGTCGGCTGTGGTCATGGCAACCGCGGTGTTGTTGCTGCCACCAGTCGCGCTGATTCCGGTCTGCTGGTGGCTGGAACTTGCCGCATCGGTGCTGATGGTCCGTGGCGGTTGGGCCGAGGCTGACCACGCTGTCGTCATCGGTCTGGTGATCGGTTCAACGGTCGGCATGCCGATAGGTCTGGCGCTGACCACGACACTTCCCGTGGACACGTCCAAGCTGATCGCGCTTTTCGTGATCATCGCGCTGGCAACAACCCAGCTGGCGAAAATCCGGCTTGTGTTCCTTGCGACGAAACCGGGGCTCTATCTGTCCGGGCTGGTGGCCGGCATTGTCACCGGCCTCGCCTCGGTCGGTGGCATGGTCGTCGCACTTTACGTACTGTCACAAGACGCCCCGGCCCGCAAAATGCGGGCGGCGCTGGTGATGTTCCTGTTCATCAGCGCCCTCACCTCTTTGCTTACCCTGCTTTGGTTTGGTGTCATGGACCGGCTGGCGGTGCTGCGCGGTCTCGCCCTGATCGCGCCGACCATTGCGGGTGTGCTGATCGGCCAACGGCTGTTCACGGTGCGCCTTGAACCCCATTACCGACCGTTCTGCCTTGCCTTGCTGATCGGCCTTGCCGGGCTTTCGGTGATCCGGACAGCCCTATGACCCGCAGCGGAATTGATTTAGCTACGCCACAGGAGGCAACCACCTGATGCCCAAGGACCAACCTGTGATCGACCTGTCGCCAAAGGTCAGCGACGAAGTCCGCAAGACGACCTGCTACATGTGCGCCTGCCGCTGCGGGATCAACGTGCACATGAAGGCCCAGACTGACGGAAAACTCAAGGTTGCCTATATCGAGGGGAACCGCGACCACCCCGTCAACAAGGGCGTGCTGTGTGCCAAAGGGTCGGCGGGGATTATGCAGCACAATGCGCCATCCCGTCTGCGTGCCCCGCTGAAACGGACCGGCCCGCGCGGGTCGGGCGAATTCGAGGAGATCAGCTGGGACGAAGCCCTGACGCTTGCGACCAGTTGGCTGCAACCGATCCGTGAGACTGCCCCGGAAAAGCTCGCGTTCTTTACCGGGCGGGACCAGTCGCAATCGTTCACGTCCTTCTGGGCGCAAGGGTTCGGCACCCCCAACTATGCGGCGCACGGCGGTTTCTGTTCGGTGAACATGGCGGCGGCGGGCATCTATACGATGGGCGGCGCGTTCTGGGAGTTTGGCCAGCCCGACTGGGACCACACCAAACTGTTCATGCTGTTCGGCGTGGCCGAAGATCACGACTCCAACCCGATCAAGATGGGGATCGGCAAGATCAAGGAACGCGGCGCCCGGATGATCGGCGTGAACCCGATCCGCACCGGTTACAACGCTGTCGCAGACGACTGGGTCGGGATCACGCCGGGCACCGACGGGCTGTTCATCCTTGCGCTGGTGCATCTGCTGATTAAGGCGGGCAAGATCGACCTGCATTATCTGGCGCATTACACCAACGCATCCTGCCTGGTGAACGAAGACCCCAAATCGCCCCAGAACGGCCTGCTGCTGCGCGACGAGGACGGCAATCCGCAGGTCATTGACCGGCGCACCGGCAAGCTGGCGCGGTGGGACGGCGAAGGCGTGGACCCCGACCTCGCCGCCACTTACCGGCACAAGGGGATCACTCACCGCCCGGTCTTTCACCTGATGGCGGATCGCTATCTGTCCAACGACTACGCGCCGGAAAAGGTCGAAGACCGCTGCGGCATCCCCGCCAAACGGATCCGCGCCATCGCCGCCGATCTGGCCCGCGTGGCCTTCGACGAGGCGATAACGCTCGACCGGGCATGGACCGATTTTCGGGGCCGCGAACACACCCAGATGATCGGTCGACCCGTGTCGTTCCACGCGATGCGCGGGATCAGCGCCCATTCCAACGGCTTCCAGACCTGTCGCGCCCTGCACACGCTGCAAATCCTGCTCGGGTCCGTCGAAACCCCCGGCGGCATGCGGTTCAAACCGCCCTACCCGAAACCGGCGACGGCGCACCCCAAACCACACTGCAAGGTGACACCGGGGCAACCGCTGAATGGTCCGCATCTGGGTTATCCGCACGGACCCGAAGACCTCTGCCTTGACGCCAACGGCAACCCCGCCCGGATCGACAAGGCGTTCAGTTGGGAAAACCCGATGTCCGCGCACGGCCTGATGCACATGGTCATCAGCAACGCCCATGCGGGCGATCCCTACAAGATCGACACGCTTTTCATGTACATGGCCAACATGTCGTGGAATTCGTCGATGAACACCGGCGGCGTCATGCAGATGCTGACGGATACCGACGAGAGCGGCGACTACGTGATCCCGCATATCATCTATTCGGATGCCTACAGCTCTGAAATGGTCGCCTACGCCGACCTGATCCTGCCCGACACAACCTACCTCGAACGGCACGACTGCATCAGCTTGCTCGACCGCCCGATTTGCGAAGCCGACGCAGTCGCAGACGCGATCCGCTGGCCGGTTGTCGAACCCGACCGGAATGTGCGCGGTTTCCAGTCGGTGTTGTGCGACCTCGGGGCAAGATTGCATATCCCAGGGTTCGTCAACGACGACGGCAGTCAAAAATATGACGATTACGCGGACTATATCACCAACCATATCCGCCGTCCCGGCATCGGCCCGCTGGCAGGTTGGCGAATGGGCGCCAATGGGTTGCAAGGCGGTCGCGGCGCTGCCAATGGCGGCCAGATCGACAGCTATATCAAGAATGGCGGCTTTTGGGTCGAACACATTCCCGCCGATTGCGCCTACTACAAACCGTTCAGCCGGAACTATCAGGACTGGGCCGTCAAGATGGGCTTTTACGACAGCCCGCAACCCTACATCTTCCAGCTCTACGTCGAACCTTTGCGCCGCTTCCAGCTGGCCGCGGAAGGCGAAGGATCAATCCAGCCGCCCGACCATCTGCGCGGCCGCATCATCGCGACGATGGACCCGCTGCCGATCTGGTATCCGCCATTTACCGATGGGCATGTCGATCCGGTGGAATACCCGATCCACGCCCTGACGCAGCGCCCGATGGCGATGTATCACTCCTGGGGGTCGCAGAACGCCTGGCTGCGACAAATCCACGGGCACAACCCGCTGTATGTGCCGACCAAAATCTGGGCGGCGAACGGGTTCGCCGAGGGCGACTGGGCGCGGGTCACCTCGGCGCACGGGTCGATCACGGTCCCGGTGGCGCATCAGGCGTCGTTGAACGAGAACACCGTCTGGACGTGGAACGCGATCGGGAAGCGCAAGGGGGCCTGGGCGCTCGACACCGATGCGCCCGAGGCGACAAAGGGCTTCCTGCTCAACCACCTGATCCACGAATTGTTGCCGGCCAAGGGCGACGGAATGCGCTGGGCCAATTCCGACCCGATCACCGGACAGGCCGCCTGGTTCGACCTGCGGGTCAAGATCGAACGCAGCGCCGCGCCCGACGAAAGCCAGCCGGTGCTCCCGCCGCTCGCATCGCCGGTCGGCAAAGGCCCGGACGAACTGACGTGGAAGGTCGGCAAATGACCGCATTCACTTTACCAAAACAACTCCCGCCGGAGGCTCCGACAATGACCACAGGCACCGCATGACCCAGCTCCCACCGCCATCAAAGGTCAAACTCGGCCTCGTGATCGATCTCGATACCTGCGTCGGCTGCCACGCCTGCGTGGTTTCGTGCAAAGGCTGGAACACCGAAAACTACGGCGCGCCGCTGTCCGATCAGGACCCCTATGGTGGCGATCCCTCCGGCACATTCCTGAACCGGGTCCATTCCTACGAAGTCCAGCCCGCCGAAGGCACCGCCAAACTGATCCACTTCCCGAAATCCTGCCTGCACTGCGACGATGCCCCCTGCGTCACCGTCTGCCCGACCGGCGCCAGCTACAAACGGGCCGAAGACGGGATCGTGCTGGTCAACGAGGACGCCTGCATTGGCTGTTCGCTGTGTGCCTGGGCCTGTCCGTATGGGGCGCGCGAACTGGACGCGGCGGCAGGTGTCATGAAGAAATGCACCCTCTGCGTCGACCGCATCTACAACGAAAACCTGCCCGAGGTTGACCGGGTCCCCGCCTGCGTGCGCACCTGCCCCTCCGGGGCGCGGCATTTCGGCGATCTGGGCGACGACGACAGCGCCGTCAGCCAACTGGTCGCGGAACGTGGCGGGTTTGACCTGATGCCTGAACAGGGCACTAAACCTGTCAACAAATACCTGCCCCCCCGGCCGAAAGACGTGGAACCCGAATACGACATCCTCGCCCCCTATCTCGCCCCTGTCACTGACGGGCCAAAGGGGTTCGTCGGCTGGCTGGACAAGGCCCTGTCGGCCCTGACCGGAGGCGCGAAGTAATTGCATCCGTCACCCTCTGTCATCATTTTCACCACTTTCAGCGGCCTTGGGTTCGGTCTGCTGTTCTGGCTCGGCCTCGGGCTACCGACGCCAACCGGCTGGGCCGCCTTTGTCTTTTTCGCCATCGCCTATCTGGCCGCTGTCGGTGGCTTGCTCGCCTCGACGTTCCATCTGGGCCGCCCCGAAAGGGCGATCAAGGCGTTCAGCCAATGGCAGACCAGCTGGCTGTCGCGCGAAGGCATTGCGGCGGTCGCCACCCTGCTGATCATGGCGGCCTACGGCGCCGGTCTGGTATTCGGGGGGACGCGCATCAGTCCCCTGGGCTGGCTCGGGTCGCTGGGCGCGTTGGCGACGGTGATCACCACGTCGATGATCTATACGCAGATGAAAACTGTCCCACGCTGGCGGCACTGGAGCACGCCAGCGTTGTTCCTGTCGCTGTCTCTGGGCGGTGGTGCTTTACTCGCCGGACAGACCCGGTTCGCGATTCCGCTGATCGTTCTGGCAGGTATCCTGCAGGTCACCAACTGGCTGGTAGGCGACGGTCTGTTTGCCCGATCCGGCACCACAATGAACACCGCCACCGGGCTGGGCAACATGGGACGCGTCCGCGCATTTGAACCGCCCCATACCGGCACCAATTTCCTTCTCAAGGAATTCGTCCATGTCGTCGGGCGCAAGCACGCGCAACAACTCCGTGTCATCGGCCTGATGTTGGGCTACATCATCCCCGTAATCCTGCTGTTGCTTCCGTTCAGTCACTGGTGGGCGCTGCTGGCGGTGGTCAGCCACATCGCCGGAATCCTTGCCGTGCGCTGGCTGTTCTTTGCCCAGGCCGAACATGTTGTCGGGCTGTATTACGGCAAGCGGTGACGTCGCGTGGGTTTCACCCACCCTACGTAGGATGGATGCAACCCATCGCACCCATTACCCGCGAATCCGCGCCTCGGTCTTGGCGTCGAACAGATAGGCCCGTGCCGGATCGATCTTGAGTCCAACCTTGGCCCCCGGCTTTACCCCCGCCTCGCCGCGCTGTTCGACAACGATTTTTTCGCCACTGTCGGTCAGCAGATAGGCATAAGACACGCCACCCAGATTTTCGGTCATATCCACCGAAAGGGTGTCGCTTGTCGAATCAAGCACCAGATGTTCCGGGCGCAGCCCCAGGGTGACCGCATAACCCTTGAAGGCGGGTGCGATCGGGACGCTGACCGTTGCCTTGAGCCCTGGCACCTCGACCCCGCCATCGACCGCCTTGCCGGACAGAAAGTTCATCGCCGGGCTGCCGATAAAACCCGCAACGAATTTGTTGTCGGGGTCGTGATACAGGTCCATCGGTGCGCCAACCTGTTCGATCACACCCTTGCGCAGCACGACGATCTTGT
>JBBKXP010000214.1:0-20452 GCA_037969545.1 Paracoccaceae bacterium
TCATGGTTTCGCCGATGGTACCGGCGTTGACCGATCACGAGTTGGAGCCGATCCTGAAAGCTTCTGCCGCGGCCGGCGCGGTCGCCGCATCGACGATCGCGTTGCGGCTGCCGCGCGAGGTGTCGGGGCTGTTTCAGGACTGGCTCGCAGTAGCTTTTCCCGACCGCGCCGCGCGGATCATGGGGCGGGTGCGCGAATTGCACGGCGGGCGCGACTATGACCCGGAATTTGGCAAGCGAATGACGGGTCAGGGTGAATGGGCGGCATTGATGCGCCGCAGGTTCGATGTGGCAACAAGGCGTCTGGGCCTCAGTAAAAGCTTGCCGGCCTTGCGGACCGATCTTTTCAGTCCACCGGCAGAGGTTGGCGGGCAGCTGTCAATGTTCTAGCCAACGGGCGTTCGTAGTGACGCCCGTCTCAAGGCAAAAGCTGGGTCGGGTCGATACTGTCGACCCCTTGCCGGACCTCGAAATGCAGAAAGCTCGGGGTGCCGGCGCTGACCTTGCCGATCGTCTGGCCCTGGCTGACACGGGCGTCCTTGGCGACGGTCAGATTGGTCACGTTCACATAGACCGTCAACAATCCGCCGTCATGGCGGATGACAACGATCTGTGCGCCGTTGGTGTTTGTGGTGATGGCTGCCACTGTCCCGGCGGCGGCGGCCTTGACGTCGGTCCCTGCGGCCGCGCCAATGTCGATGCCATCATTGCGCCCTTTGGCATAGGCGCGAATGATCGACCCTTGAACCGGATATGCCAGCCGCGCCGATGTCGTCGCTGCAGGTGCCGCGGTGGGCAGGGTCGGAGCCGGTGCCAGTGCAGCAACCGGGGCGCTGGGATTTTCCGCCGGCAGCGGAGCGGTGGCACTGGGCGGTGTCGGCGTCGGGCTGCCAACACCGGGCGCGGTCTCCACAGTCCGCACTGGCGCCGTGGCGCCGGCGGATGGGATCAACAAATACTGACCTTGCCGCACCTCGAGATCCGAGCCAAGGCCGTTCCATTCGGCGATGCTGCGCACCGGCACGTTGTACAGCCGTGCGACCGAATAAGCCGTCTCGCCGCGCTCGATCTGATGTCGGATCGGTTCCGCTCCAGACTGCGCCGGGGTTTGAACTGTCGGGGTCAGGGTGGTCGCGGCAATCGTCGTGGATTGCGGGCCGGCCCGGTCTATCGCGGCCCCGGCAAGGGTCGTTACATCGACTGCCGATGGTTGGATTGGCCCGACCCCGATCGCCCCGGTTGCCGGAGATGGTTCTGCAACGCGCCCCGGCAAAGCGATGATTTCGTCGCGACGCAACAGCGCATCGGGTTGAATACCGTTGTATCGGGCCAGGCTGTCCGAACTTAGCCCCAGCCGCGCAGCGATGCTGTTCACCGTGTCGCCGCGTTGCGCTGCAACCACCTGATAGCTGGGATAGGATATCACCCCCCGATCGTCCGGGCGCGGCCGATTTGGCAGCGTCCGCGCCGCCTGGGTGGTGTCCAGCGTCGTTCCGTCGCCGCCCAGATTGCGCAGGTCCACATCGAGCTCGAGGTTGTTGTTATCGTCGCAGGCGGCAAGTGCGAGCGTGGCGACTCCGGCCAGCAGGGCGGGGCGCAGTTTGGAACCGGTAATTGGCATCTCGTGTCCTCAATCATGGGTGGCCTCTTGGCGCGGGCCGTTTTTCTCCCTAGTCGCCAAGTCCCTCGATCAAAGGGACAAAACGGACCGGGCGCAATTCGTCGTAGTCAAAGCCATTCGCGGTTCGGGTGACCCGTATCAAGCTTTGCACCGTGTCAGACTGCCCGACCGGCAAAACCATCATACCGCCGATCGTCAGTTGCGCCAAGAGGGGGCCGGGCGGGTCCTCGGCGGCGGCCGTGACGATGATGCGGTCAAACGGCGCCTGTTCGGGCAAGCCGAAACTACCGTCGCCCACAATCGCGGTGATATTGGTCAGGTCCAGACGGGCAAAGATCACCCGCGCCTCGGCGACCAGACTGCGGAACCGGTCGACCGTATAGACCCGTCGTGCCAGCAGCGACAGGATCGCCGCCTGATAACCCGATCCGGTTCCGACTTCGAGCACCTTGTCGCGGGGTCCGGCCTGCAGGGCCTGCGTCATGATCCCGACGACCGAAGGCTGACTGATCGTCTGGCCCGCTGCAATCGGCAGCGGCATGTCGTCATAGGCGCGCTCGGCAAACAACCCCTTGACGAAATCCGCCCGGTCGATGCGCTCCATCGCCGACAGGGTCCGGCTGTCGGTCACGCCCTTTGAGCGCAGGGCGTACAGGAACTGCATCTTGTGTTCGGCGTCGTTCACGCCAGTTTCTCCGCCAGGTTGTCGAGCGCGTCATGTGCTGTCAGATCGGCCCGCATCGGGGTGACCGAGATATAGCCTTCAAGATTGGCTGTAACGTCTGATCCTGCCGCGGCCGGCTCGTGCTGCGCGCCGCCCTTGATCCAGAGAAAACGCCGGCCAGCAGGCGACAGGTGCGGATCGACCGAAAACCTTGCATTGCGGCGAAAGCCCTGCGTCGACACTGCTGTGCCCTTGACATCCGCGCCGGCGACAGGCGGGAAATTCACGTTGTAAAACAAGCGGTAATCGCCAGTCTGCCAGTCTGCCCGATCAAGCAACTGACGCACCAGCGTGACCCCGTGCGTCGCAGCCGCATCAAACGGGTCGGCAAGTTGCGCATTGTCGGGGCCAAAGAACTGCGACAGGGCGATGGCCGGCAGACCTTGCAGCGCCGCTTCGATCGCGGCACCGATGGTCCCGGAATAAAGTGTGTTTTCGCCCGCGTTGTTGCCCCGGTTGACACCCGACAACACCAGATCGGGCGGTGCATTTGCCATCACATCGTAGACCCCGGCAAGCACACAATCGGCAGGCGATCCTTCGGCGGCAAAGCGGCGTTCGCCCAGATCTGCAACCATGAACGGATGTGTGTAGCTGATACAATGCCCGACGCCGGATTGTTCAAAGGCAGGGGCAACCGTCCAGACCTCGCCTTTGGGACCGGCAATTTCGGTCGCAATGACATGTAGGACGGCCAGCCCCGGCGCATTTATTCCGTCGTCGTTGGTAATGAGAATGCGCAACGTCCCGACCCCCTGTCTGGGGTCTTTCCTAAGGCCGGGGACAAAGGGCTGCAAGCGATCAGCCGCCGATTGCGGGGCAAGGGCGGCGAAAGGCGGACTTTCGGTGCGGAAATGGTGGCGGTTCAGGTCAGGATTTCGGGCAACAGGCGCAATGCCTCGGCCTTGGGATCGGCAAGGCGGGCGCGATCCTCGCCGGGGAAGAACCGCGCGCGCAGGGCGGTGGGCATCGGTGCAGGGGCAAGAATCGTAACCCGAGGCCCGGTTTTGGCGGATTCAGCTTGCCAACTGCGGATCAGCGCAAGTTGTGCCGCCTTGGTCGCGCCATAACTGCCAAAGAACTTTTTTCCGGCGCAATCGTCGTCAAAAAAGACCGCTGTGCCGGTGGTTGTCAAAAGTGGCGCGATATAGCCGATCAGCCGTACTGTGGCGGTCACGTTGACGGCCATTGATTTGTCGAAATCCTTGGGTCCGATGTGCCCGGCCGGGGCCAGCGGCGCGGCGTGGATCGCTGAATGCACCCAAAGGTCGAGCCGCCCCCAGCGGTCATGGATCGACCGGCAAAGCTGCTGCATCGCCGGTTCGACCGTGATGTCCATCGGGGCCAGCGTCGCCTGCCCGCCAACTGCGGTGATCGCGTCATCCAGCTCCTCGAGCGCACCGACGGTTTTTGCCACGGCCACGATATGGTGTGTCGGTGCAAGGGCAACGGCCAGACTAGCGCCAAGCCCGCGCGAGGCACCGGTGATGAGAGCAATCTGGGTCATGGCGCGTCTGTGCGCAGTTCAGAGCGAAACGTCAAGCGGGAGCGGTGGTCCGGGCGCGGGGCCGGAGTGAGGTTTCGCCAGCGGTCCGGATGCCGGGCAGGTGCAGCGCGCGCGCCTCGCCGGTTCGAACCAGCACGACGCGGCTGTCGCTGATCGCGCCGACGCGCCACCGATCGAGATGATCGCCGACGGTCAGTCGGGCGATCCGCCCTTCAGGATGACGCAGCAGCGCGGCAGCACCATCGGCTGTCTGCATCACACCCAGCAGAGCAAGTCCGCGCAAGTCTATGGCGTCTGTATCCGTCGCCGTTTCGGTGACAAATTGGCGGGGCGTCAATAGTGTGTCGGGTCGCAAGGCCATATCGGGCATCCGTCTGGGTCGGCGGGCCGTATGACACAATGCTGCACTGCAGAAAAGAGGGTGGCCGCCGGATCGGCCATAACCCGCCCGCTTGGTCAGCCGCGGCGGTGATACGTCTGCGCAAGGCGTGCAAGGTGGTCCAGCGCCACCTCGGGCAGGGGCGCATCCAATGCCACCAACGCCGCGCGGGTCCCTTGGTAGTGGAATGTGGTGGGGTAAATCGTGCGCAGCTTTTCGATCAGCGTCGTGCGGCAGTTCAGCAGAACGGACAGATGAGCAGGGGTCGCAGGTTTCCAGGCCAGTCGCACTGTCGTGCCGGACTTGCTGGCGGCGGTCAGATACGCCGGTTCGCCCCATTTCAGGGTTTCGGTCAGCGGGCCGACGACGGATTGGTCAGCTGCAGCGTGAAACAGGATGGTGCGGATGGCGAGAAACGTCTTTTGCGCCGCCTCAGGCCATGCCGCGATGGTCGCAGCGACGTTCGGCGGCAGCGCCGTCACTCGGCGGCGGTTTTCATCTGGAATCCCTGTTCCAGCATATCCATTGGCTTTACCGGGTATTCCCCGCTGAAACAGGCATCGCAATACTGCGGCTGCTTGGCATTGCGCCCGCCCGCCTCGCCCACGGCACGATATAGCCCGTCGAGCGAGATGAATTTCAGGCTGTCGACACCCAGATGGTCGCGCATTTCGTCCTCGGACATGTGCGCCGCCAACAGCTTTTCACGCTCGGGCGTGTCGACGCCATAGAAGCAAGGCCATGCGGTCGGTGGCGAGGCGATGCGAAAATGCACCTCGGCAGCACCGGCATCAAGGATCATCTCCTTGATCTTTTGGCTGGTGGTGCCCCGCACGACGCTGTCATCGACCAGAATGATCCGCTTGCCCCGCACCAGTGCACGGTTGACGTTCAGTTTCAGGCGCACCCCCATGTTGCGGATCTGTTCGGTCGGTTCGATGAACGTGCGGCCCATATACTGATTGCGGATGATCCCCATTGCATAGGGAATGCCCGATTGCAGCGAATAACCGATGGCGGCGGGGGTGCCGCTGTCGGGCACCGGACAGACCAGATCGGCGTCGACCGGGGCCTCTTTGGCCAGTTCGCGGCCGATCGCCTCGCGGGTTTCATAGACGCTGCGGCCGCCAAGGATCGAATCCGGGCGGCTGAAATAGACGTGTTCAAAGACGCAGAACCGCGGCTTTTGTGGGCGGAAGGGAAAGTGGCTTTCGACGCCGGTGTCAGAGATCACGACCATCTCGCCCGGCGCCACCTCGCGGATGAAATCCGCGCCGATGATGTCCAGCGCACAGGTCTCGCTCGATAGTGCCCAGCCGTCGCCTAATTGGCCCAAAACCAAGGGGCGCACACCCAACGGGTCGCGCACGCCGATCAGTTTGTTGCGGGTCATGGCAACGACGGAAAACGCGCCTTCGACCTTGCGCAGCGCCTCTTCCATCCGGTCGGGAATGGCGCGGCCCATCGACCGGGCCATCAGGTGGATGATGCATTCACTGTCGGACGAGGATTGAAAGATCGATCCGCGATCGATCAGTTCGCGGCGCAGGGCGACGGCATTGGTGATGTTCCCGTTGTGCGCAATCGCGGCGCCGCCCATGGAAAATTCACCAAAGAAAGGCTGCACGTCGCGGATCGCGGTCGGTCCCTTGGACCCGGCTGTGGAATAGCGCACGTGGCCAATCCCGATGGACCCGGGCAGCAGCGTCATCACGTCCTGGCTGGTAAAATTGTCGCGCACCAGCCCCATCCGGCGGGCCTGATTGAACCCGGTTTCAATGTCATGTGTGACGATGCCGCCTGCCTCTTGCCCGCGATGTTGCAGGGCGTGCAGGCCAAGAGCGATGAAATTCGCGGCGTCGCCGACACCGATCACACCAAAAACGCCACACTCCTCGTGAAGTTTGTCGTCATCCATGACGACAGTATCAAAGGGATGCGCAGGCAGGTCTTTGGACGGGCAAATGGGCACGGGGTGGCAGCTCCGAATCCGGGACGATGTCGTGACAGTGTCATAGTCGCTTGACCTGGGCGTGTCACCCAAGGATCGTGCCGCAACTGCGCGAATGGCCGGATGGCTTGGCGGGTGTAACCAATTCAGTTCAGATACGTTTGAACGCAAAAGGCCAAAGGACGGTTGGAGCATGACAGATCTGGATTATCTTGCCGCGATCCGGCGCAGTCTGCTGCTGCTTTCGGTCATTCTGGTCTTTGTGGTGGTCTACTTCACCCGTGAATTGCTGTTGCCGATCCTGTTGGGCCTGCTGATGGCCCTGACGCTAAGCCCCTTGGCGCGGGTGATGACAAGGGTCGGGGTTCCGCCCGTCATATCAGCCTTCGCGCTGGTCGGCGCCACCACGATCGCCATCGTCCTTGCAGTCTATTTTTCATCCGCCACGATTGCCGCCTGGATCGGCGACAGCGCTGCGATCGGGCGGGAACTGCAGGCAAAACTGGCGGTCGTTTTCAAATCCCTCGATTCTGTCCGTCAGGCCGCCGCGGACGTCAGCAATATCGCCGCCAGCGACCCTGCCAAGAGTCAGGGGGTCGTCGTCGCGCCGACGTCACTTCTGGGGAGCGCGATGAACGTCGCGGCGACCACTGGCGCGACGTTTGCGGTGGCGGTCGTGCTGGCGATATTCCTGTTGGCGTCGGGCGACATGTTCTACGTCAAATTGGTGCAGTCGTTTCCGACCCTGACCGGCAAGAAGCGCGCCCTGACCATCGTGCGCGACATCGAACGGCAGGTGTCGCGCTACCTGCTGTCGATTACCATGATCAACGCTGGGCTGGGGATCGCGGTGGGTCTGGTGTTTGAATTGCTGGGCATGGACTATGCCTATATCTGGGGCATTGCCGCGTTCCTGTTGAACTTTCTGCCCTATCTGGGCGGCGTGATCGGCAGCCTCTTGGCAGGCGTGGTCGCCATCGTGACGTTTGACAGTTTGTCCTTTGCCCTGCTGGTGCCGCTGTCATATCAGATTCTGACCGGTGTCGAGGGGCAGTTGATCACGCCCTATCTGGTTGGTCGGCGACTTGAGATCAATCCGGTTGCGATGTTCCTCACCGTGGTCGTCTGGGCCTGGCTTTGGGGCATGCCGGGCGCCTTGCTGGCAGTGCCGTTTCTGGTGGTATTCAAGGTGATCTGCGACAATATCGACAACCTGTCGGTTGTCGGTAATTTCCTGAGTGTCGCCGATATGCCGCCGGCACCGGCATCCGGCCTCTGACTACTGCACGGCGGCGCCGCAGTTGCCGACCAGCTGTTCGTACTGCGTGGTGATCCAGCCCAATGCCGCCTCGGGGTCGCGCCCTTCGATCTGACCGGTCAGATTCGAAAATACCTTGGCGGATCGGCTGTTGTCGATCATCGGCACATCCTGCGCTGACAGGATCGTCTGGTAGACAAAGAACGCCACTGCGACCAGCAGGATGCCACGCAACACCCCGAACAGGAAACCGGCCCCCTGATCCAGTCCGCCCAGCGCCGATCGTTGAACGACGGACGAAAACAGCGGTGTAAAGATTGAAAAGACCACCAAGGCGATTGCGAACACGGCGGCAAAGGCGGCGATGATGCTCAGTTCGCAACTGTCGCCAATGAAATCGCCCACCACCGGGATCTGGCGGATCAGCGGCTGCACCTGATCGGCAAAGATGAACGCCAGGATCGTCGCCCCGATCCAGCCAAGAATCGCCAGCGCCTCGCGAACAAAGCCGCGGCTGTAGGCCAGCAAAGCCGACACCACGATGATCACGGCGACAACGCCGTCGATGATGGTAAAGCCTTCCATGCCGTCCCTCTTTGCTGGCCCTCAGCGTGGGCCGAATATTTCCGTCACAAATCCGGGCAGGTCCTGCATTTCGCGCAAAGCAAGTCCGGACGCCGCGCCCTTCTTCTGAGGTTGCGGCAGGATGGCCGAGGTAAAACCAAGTTTCTGCGCCTCTTTCAACCGATTTTCGGTCTGAGGGGCGGGACGTAACCCGCCAGAGAGGCTTATTTCGCCAAATATCACACAGTCTTTGGGGATGGCGGCATCTTCGCGGGCCGAAACAAGGGCGGCCGCGACCGCGAGATCGGCCGCCGGTTCGCTGATCCGCAGACCCCCGGCGACGTTCAGATAAACGTCTAGACCGGCGAATGCGACATCGCAGCGCGCCTCGAGCACGGCGAGGATCATTGCCAGCCGACCGCCGTCCCAGCCGACAACGCTGCGACGGGGTTGGGCGGCGGGCGATGGGGCTACAAGGGCCTGGATTTCGCAGAGCATTGGGCGCGATCCCTCGATGCCCGCGAAAACCACCGATCCCGGTGCGGGTTTGCCCCGTTCGGAAAGAAACATCGCGGAGGGGTTTCTCACCTCGGCCAACCCCTTGCCGGTCATTTCGAACACCCCGATTTCGTCGGCGGGGCCGAAACGGTTTTTCACCGCCCGCAGGATGCGGAACTGGTGCCCGCGTTCGCCCTCGAAATACAGCACCGTGTCGACCATGTGTTCGACGACGCGCGGCCCGGCGATCTGGCCGTCTTTGGTGACATGCCCGACCATGACCACGGCCATCGTGCGCTTTTTGGCGAAGGTCGTCAGCTCATGGGCGCAGGCGCGCACCTGCGACACTGAACCGGGGGCGGATTCCACATTGTCCGCCCACATCGTCTGAATCGAATCGATGATTGCGAGATCGGGCTTTTCAGCCTCGAGGGTCGTCAGGATATTGCGCAGGTTGGTTTCGGCAGCCAGCATCACCGGGCTTTTCTCGAGCCCCAGACGGCGGGCGCGCATCTGCACCTGGGCTGTCGATTCCTCGCCCGACACATAGATCACGTTCAGCCCGTTGCGGGCAAACCGTGCGGCCGCCTGCAACAAAAGCGTCGATTTGCCGATGCCGGGATCACCACCGACCAGCAGGGCCGATGCGGCGACCAGCCCACCGCCCAGAACCCGGTCCAATTCGTCGACGCCGGACATCGTGCGCGGCGGTTCGGGGCCTTCGGTTGCCAGATCGGTCAGCACCATGGCTGCGCCGCGCTTGCCGCCCAGCGTTTTTTTCGGCGGGCCGGATGCCAGCGCCTTGTCTTCGACTATGGCATTCCACGCACCGCAAGCCTCGCACCGGCCCGCCCATTTGGACGAGAGAGCACCACATTCATTGCAACTGAACGAAAGATCCTTGGCCATGTTCGCCTTTTGCCCCAATCCGGTCGCCGGAGCAACGAATGTTATTTCTGCAAGGCGCGGGCGGTCAGTATCGAAATGATAATGGAGCCGAGAATGCAGGCTGTAAAAAGGTAGAGGCCCCATGCCACTTCGACCTTGCCCCAGCCGATGCCCTTTGCCAGCACGATATAAAGGGCGATCAGGAACACATCGGCCATCGCCAACTTTCCCAGCCATGTCAGCACCGGCAGCACCTTGCGGCGCAGCAGGCCGAAATGGACCAGGGCCAGCCCAATGGTTTTGAGATAGGGAGCGAACAGGGCCAGCACGGTCACGACCAGCGCCAAGACCACGTCAGACCCCCATAACGACTGCAGCCCCGACATGACGCTGATTTCCGATAGCCCGAACAGCGGCAGCAACCCGGCCCGCAACAGGGGCGCGAACCACGCCAGCGGGAACAGGACAAGCAGGGCCAGATTGGCAAGGCGCAGCGCGGGCATCATTGCCCAGATGTGCGGTTGCCGCGCCGCAATGACAAGGGGCTACTCGGCCGCCGGTTTCGCCTTCGGCAACGTCACCACGTTGGTTTCGCGGTCTTCCTGTTCGAAACTGTAGCCAAGCGCGGGCAGGGCGGCTTGCAACTGTTCGTCCAAATGCGCCAGCTGGCTCGCCACAATGCTTTCCTCAAGTTCGACCTGCTGCGCCCATTTGTGGATGTCGCGGCAGGCGTGCAGGGCCTCGATGATGCGCTGCTGCTGATCTTCTGCCTCTTTCTGGCGCTGGCGCAGAAATTCCTTGGCGCGCATGACCTTGTCGTCAGAATAGACATCGGCCAGATGCCTCGCCTGTCGGCTCATTTGAGCTGCAAGGGTCAGTATTTCGGTTTCCAGACCGCCCAGATCGGGATGATCACGCAGATAAGCCAGACGTTCGCGCACCGCATCGAATTCAGAGCTGAGGGTAAAAACGCCCGATCGGTCGGCGGAATGACAGGCGTGAAAGGCGCGCGCCACATCCTGCATCGAGATCTGAAAATCGCGGTGGCTGCGCTCCAACGCCATGACCCGTGCATTGGCCGGCACAAAGAACAACAGCGACACCATGATCAGGGTGCCGGCGATCTGCACTGCGATACCGGCTGTCGCATAGGTGACATTGCCAAAGGTCATGGCCAGCGACAGCCAGGGTGCCATCCCCAAAGCCGCCGCAACGGTGTATCCCAGCGCCGTCAGCGCCAGCGTCAGGATCAGAATGAAAGCACAAGCCTGCAATGCACGCGAAAACAGGCGTGCCGTAACCATCAGTAACATGAACGAGTTCCCCCAAACCCTTGGCATCAGCGATAAACCCCAGAATAGGGGAACAACCAGCCAGAACAAAATGTATAATGTCAGGCAACTGGTTTGGCACGCCGAACGACTGTAATGATGGATTTCGGTCCGGAATGTTTCGGTATCAGCAACGAAAATTGGTTACATTTCGTGCTTTGCTGACTGACCCAGCCACCAACTATAGTCGTCGCGCCGGCGCATTCGCTATTTGTAGTATATGCAAACACTTTCGGGCCGCCATCGGACACCTGCGCAATTCGTAACGACTTTGCGCTGGCCAGCGCACGCTGATGTTTCATGATTCCGAATCAGGTCTAACGCAGGGTGGCGATCGGTCCCTCGGCGCGGCCGTGGATGAATTGATCGACATAGGGATCGCCCGAACCGTCCATGTCGGCAATCGGCCCGGTCCAGCGCACGATGCCCCCGTGCAGCATCGCGACCCGGTCGGCGATCGATCGAACAGACGACATATCGTGGGTGATCGTCACCGCCGTTGCGCCCATTTCGGTCACGATCTCGCGGATCAGATCGTTGATCACGCCGGCCATGATCGGATCAAGGCCGGTCGTCGGCTCGTCGAAAAAGATGATCTCGGGATCGGCGGCGATGGCGCGGGCAAGGCTGACACGCTTTTGCATCCCGCCTGACAGTTCGGCGGGCAAACGGTCCGCCACGTCGGGCGCCATGCCGACCCGGCGCAACTTTTCGATGGCGATCTCGCGGGCCTCGGCCCTTGGCCGGGCAAGGGTTCCGCGCAGCAGGCGAAACGCAACGTTCTGCCAGACCGGTAGCGAGTCAAACAGCGCGCCGCCCTGAAACAGCATGCCGAACCGTGCCAGAAACGCATCGCGCGGGGTCTTGGTGATGTTCTGGCCGTCGACTGCGATCGTGCCGGAATCCGGGGTGACCAGACCCAGGATGCATTTCAGCAAAACCGACTTGCCGGTCCCCGAACCGCCGATCACCACCATGCTTGTCCCTTTGGGGACATGCAGGTTCGCGCCACGAAGGACCTGATTGGCGCCGAACGCCTTGTGCACGTCGGTGAGGCGGATCATGCGGTAAAAAACGCCTGGGTCAGCAGGAAATTCGCGGCAAGGATCAGCACCGCTGCCGCCACCACCGACGATTTCGTCGCCCGGCCTACGCCCATCGCGCCGCGGTCGCTGTGCATGCCGTAATAACACCCCATCAGCGCCGCGATGACACCAAACACAGCCCCCTTGACCAGCGACGACACGATGTCACGCAGTTCCAGAAAGTCCGCGGTGTTCTGCAGGTACGAGGCCGCATTGAACCCGAGCGTCCGTGTTCCCACCAGATAGCCGCCAAAGATGCCGATGATGTCGCCGATCCCGACCAGCACCGGCATCACCAGCAACGCCGCCAGAACGCGGGGCAGGGTCAGGTATTTCATCGGATGGGTTGACAGGGTGACGAGCGCGTCAATCTGTTCGGTCACCTTCATCGTCGCAATTTCGGCGGCGATGGACGAGGTGACCCGCGCCGCGATCATCAGCCCGACCAGTACCGGGCCAAGTTCGCGCACCATACCAATCGCGACGATCTGGGGGACCACAGCCTCGGCACTGAAACGCGCACCGCCAGCGTAGATTTGCAGGGCGAGGGCGCCGCCAGTGAACAGGGCGGTCAGACCGACGACGGGAAGCGAGAAAAAGCCGATGTGCAGTAGTGCATGACCGAACTCACGCGGATAGAACGGCGGGCGGAACAAGTGGGTGAGCGTCTGAAACGCAAAGATCACGAGCCGCCCGATACCCGCAAGCATCGCCAGAACCGCCGCCCCGATCTGCGCCAGAAATGTCATGCAGCATTGAACCTGCGTGTCAGGCGGGACCCCAGCGATGTCAGGATTTCATATCCGATGGTTCCGGCAACGGTTGCCAGTTGATCAATGGTCTGGTGCGGGCCGATCAGGGTCAGTTCGGCGGGATCTTCGCCCAGATCGGTGACGTCGACTGTCAACAGATCCATCGAGACCCGGCCGACCAGCGGACAGGGATGATCGCCGTGCCACAGGGTCGCCTTGCCCGAGAGGCTGCGCAGGATGCCATCGGCATAACCGGCGACGACGGTGGCAAGCCGGGTGGCCCGGGTGGCCTGCCAGCTATTGCCGTAGCCGGCGACCTCGCCCGGTTCCAGATCGCGCAGTTGAACGACCGGCAGATCGAACTGCACGACCGGTCGGGCATCGCCAAAGGGCATTCCGCCGTAGAGCCCGATACCGGGCCGCGTAATGTCGAAATGATAGTCCTTGCCCAGCAGGATACCGCCGGTTGCCGCCAGTGATCGCGGCACGGTGATGCCGTCGGTCATTTGCCGAAATACGTCCAGTTGATAAGCGTTCATCGGATGATCGGGTTCGTCGGCGCAGGCCAGATGCGACGTGACCAGCACCGGGCGCTGTTCCAGCGCGACCTGCGCGACGGCTGCCCATTCGGCCCATTCCAGCCCCATCCGGTTCATCCCGGTGTCAAGCTGGATGGCAAAGGCATGCCCCGGCAGAGCCTCGAAGTGTCGGGTCAGCTGGTCGATCGACGACAACATCGGGGTCAGGCCCATGTCGGTGATCATGTCGGTATCGCCACGCATGTGACCGGTCATCACAAAGATGCGCGGGTTCGGGCCGATTGCCTGACGCAGTGCTGCACCTTCCTCGGCGAAGGCGACGAAGAACTCGGTGCACCCGGCGCGTTGCAGGGCGCGGGCGACATGTGCCGCGTCCAGTCCGTAGCCATCGGCCTTGACCACCGCCCCGGTCTGACCCGTCGAAATCGTGTCGAGCGCGCGCCAGTTGGCAACAAGCGCAGCAAGGTCAATGGAAAGAACACCTGTAGTCATGGCGGCCCTTTTGACAGGCAGTTGCAGGGGCGGCAAGGGGCCGGATGTGCCGCTCAGAATTCCCGGTCGCCGCTTTGTTGCCAAGGCTTGACGAGGTTGCCAAAGCGGGTGAACTGACCCTCAAAGCTCAGCTCGACGTGGCCGATGGCGCCATGCCGCTGTTTGCCGATGATGACTTCGGCCTTGCCGTGCAGATGCTCCATCTCGGTCGTCCAGGCGGCCATTTTTTCCAATTCGTGATCACCCGGCTTTTCGCGTTCCTTATAATATTCCTCGCGGTAGACGAACATGACCACATCGGCGTCCTGTTCGATCGATCCGGATTCGCGCAGGTCCGACAGTTGCGGGCGCTTGTCCTCGCGGTTTTCGACCTGTCGGGAAAGCTGCGACAAGGCGACGACCGGGATCTGCAATTCTTTGGCGATGGCCTTGAGTCCCATCGTGATTTCGGAAATCTCGTTGACCCGGTTTTCGCTGCGCCCGGTGCCGCGCACCAATTGCAGGTAGTCGACCATCAGGACATCCAGCCCATGCGTCCGCTTGAGCCGTCGGGCCCGGGCGGCAAGCTGCGCGATGGGCAGCGCCGGGGTGTCGTCGATGAACAGCGGGCAGGATTCAAGCGTCTTGGCCGCTTCGACGAAACGGCGAAACTCGACCTCGGTCAGATCGCCGCCCCGTATACGCTCACTTGGCACTTCGGAAGCTTCGGACAAGATCCGCGTGGCAAGTTGTTCGGCTGACATCTCGAGGCTGTAGAACCCGACGACGCCGCCATTTACCGCCCCTTCGGACCCGTCTGGCAAGCGACCTTTCTTGTAGGCTTTGGCGACGTTGAAGGCGATGTTGGTGGCCAGAGATGTCTTGCCCATTGACGGGCGTCCGGCAAGGATCAGCAGATCGGATTTGTGCAACCCGCCCAGCTTTTTGTCGAGGTCGACCAACCCGGTGGCGACACCTGAAAGGCCGCCGTCGCGTTGATACGCCGCATTCGCCACATTAACAGCGTCCGTTACAGCCTTGAGAAAGCTTTGAAAACCACTTTCAGATGTGCCTTGTTCGGCGAGCCGGTATAACTCTTGTTCGGCCTCGACGATCTGTTCGCGCGGTTCGCTGTCGACATTCACCCGCGCCGCCTTGGCGGTGATGTCGCGGCCCACACGCATCAGTTCGCGGCGCACCGACAAGTCATAGATCATCTGCGCATAGTCACGTGCGGCAAAGGCCGAGATCGCCGCCCCCGCCAGACGCACCAGATAGGCCGGGCCGCCCAATTCCTTGAGGCCCTGATCATCCTCGAGGAAGGTCTTGAGCGTCACCGGCGAGGCGAGCGCATTGCGCGATATCCGCGCCGCGGCAGTTTCAAAGATCCGCGCATGGACGGGATCGTAGAAATGTTGCGGCCCGACGATGCTGGCGATCCGGTCGAAAATGTCGTTGTTGGTCAGGATCGCGCCCAGCAGCTGCTGCTCGGCTTCGATCGCCTGCGGCATGGTGCCGGCGTCGGCCGAATCCACGCCTGTAGCGTTGAATGCCGCAATCTCGTTCATTATTGCCCCCTGTCTGTCCCGACTGCGGTCTTAGCCAATGATATCCGGTCGCGCCATCTGGATATGTCTGTGGGTATTCGCCGGGATAACCCGGTGGATCGACAGGTTTCCAACGAAGAACCCCAGATATCAGCGCGCGGCTGAAGAATAACACAAGATGTAGGCGAATGCCACGATTCTGGGGATGGTTTTGCCCACAGGATCGGACAAGATTTCTTAACCCTGGCGCGCGGCGGACCATCCGGCGGGATCGTGCAAGTATGCCTCGACCCCGGAAAGAGTATCGGCATCAAAGGCCTGCCGGGACTTCGCTTCGGCCAGAACATCCCACCAGGTGCAAAGATGCAGCAACTTGATGCCATGATCGGCCAGCGATTTTTCGACGCCATCAAAAATGCCGTAGTAGAAAATAACCGCCGTGGCAGCGCAGGTTGCGCCGGTCGCGCGGATCGCATCGACGAACGACAACTTGCTGCCGCCGTCGGTCGTCAGATCCTCGACCAGCAGCACCCGCTGACCTTCGGACATCACCCCCTCGATCCGGGCATTGCGCCCGTAACCTTTGGGTTTCTTGCGCACATAGGTCATCGGCAGGGCCAGCCGTTCGGCGATAAGCGCGGCAAAGGGAATGCCTGCAGTTTCACCGCCGGCGATATTGTCAAACGCCTCGAACCCGGCCTCGCGCATCACCGTCGCGGCCAGAAAGTCCATCAGGGTCGACCGGATTCGGGGGTAGGATATCAGTTTGCGGCAATCGACATAGGTCGGCGCCTGCTTGCCGCTGGCATGGGTGAATGGGTCGCGGGCATTGAAATCGATCGCGCCGATCTCGATCAGCATGCCGGCGGTCAGCCGCGCGATTTCGTCTTTCGGAGGGTAGCTGCTTGGGATCATCGCGCTTCTTTCGGTATCATTTTGCCAAGAATGCAGCCTTCGGCGGCACGTTACGCCTCAACCCGCCAATGCAGCGGAAAACCGGGATCGAACAGGGTCACCGGGCCATCGGCACTGTCAATCTGCGCCGGATAGGTGACAGGATCGCCCTTGGTCAACGTCAGCAGATCGTCATTCGGCGCGAGCCCGTAAAACCGCGCACCGTTGAGCGACACAAAGGCCTCGAGCTGTTTCAGTTTGCCTGCCGCATCGAACACTTCGGCCAGGCAGGAAAGGGTATTGGTGGCCGAAAACACACCGGCGCAGCCACAGGCCTGCAACTTGGCCGCGTCGGTGTGCGGTGCTGAGTCCGTGCCAAGAAAGAAGCGCTTGTCGCCGCTGACGGCGGCCTGCACCAGCGCCACGCGATGCGCTTCGCGCTTGGCGACGGGCAGGCAATAGTAATGCGGGCGAATGCCGCCAGAGAGGATGTGATTGCGGTTGATGATCAGATGATGCGTAGTAATCGTTGCCGCCATGTTCTTGTGGCTGTCGCGGACATAGTCGACGGCGTTCTGCGTCGTCACATGCTCCAGAATGATCTTCAGGTCCGGCACCTTCTTGCGCAGCGGTTTCAGAACCCGGTCGATGAACACCGCCTCGCGGTCAAAGATGTCGACGTCAGGATCGGTCACTTCACCATGGATACAAAGCGGCATCCCGATCTCGGCCATTTTCTCGAGCACCGGGCGGACCTTGTCGAAATCGCGCACGCCACTTGCCGAATTCGTCGTCGCACCGGCAGGGTAGAGTTTGACTGCTGTGACAGTACCTGCAGCATGGGCGGCGGCGATATCTGCGGGATCCGTCGCCTCGGTCAGATAAAGCGTCATCAGCGGCTGAAAACCCGAGTCTGTCGGCAAAGACGCAATGATCCTGTCGCGGTATGCAGCGGCCAGCGACCCGGTTGTCACGGGCGGCACCAGATTGGGCATCACGACGGCGCGGCCGAAATGCCGGGTGGTTTCCGGCAGCACCGCCGCCAGCATCGCGCCATCGCGCAAATGCAGGTGCCAGTCGTCGGGCCGGCGGATGGTCAGGCTTGTCGTGACGCGGTCGCTCATGCCCAACCGATTACACCGACAGCAGCGCGCTGGCCAGTGCCCAAGCCGCCACTTGCGATCGGTTGATCGAATGGGCAGATTGTGGCCAACTGAACAAGAGGCCAAACATGCTGGGTTTTATCATCGCTGTCGTCGCCGGATTTCTGACACCGCACGCCGACGGGCCGCTGACCGGGCCGATCGTCGCGCGGGCGGCGCCGTTCATCAGGATTGAACCGACAGAACAGCGGTTGATCAGTTTCATGATCCTGATGCTGATCTGCGGGTTTTTGGCGGCTATCCTGGACAGCGGATCGGCCTTCTGGATCATATTTGGCGGCAGCGTCGGATACTTCGCCACCCGGATTTTCGACAGCGGAAAACGGGTAATGGACGACCGAAGGGCGAAAACGCAGTCTGACGCGGTCAACTGGAAACGATAGCCCTAGTCGGCCGGTTCGGTGGCGCGGGGTGCGACCCCGGCCGCTTCGAGTTCTGCAAGTTTGCGGGCGAAGAACGGGCGAACGCGTTCCTTCAGGGCGTGACGGCAAAGCGTGGCGGCCAATTCCGCGTGATCCTCGTCGTCCAGTCGCTGATACAACTGGCGCAGATAGGGCAGGTAGTCCCGTCGATTTCGCAGCAGTCGGGCAAAGCTCATCTGTGTCAGCGTCCCGGACATTGCCGCCTCGATCAGCGGCGCGGAAATATCCATCGCGTCAAAGGCATGATCCAGACGCCATCCCAGATTGCGGCAAGGCAGCATGGCCACATGAGACCGCCGGAAAAGCGCCGCGTGCATGGCGTCGAGCGGCTGCAGCGGATCAAAGGCAATCCAGGCCTCGACGGCGGCCTCGATCATGTCGGGCGCATAGCCGTAACGATCTGTGAAGCACAGGCGACGAAAATCGATATAGCGGGTGTCCCAGCCGGCAATGGCCGGATCCAGGGTTGCCTGTGGGCGCAGTGCCAGAACCCGGGCGCCGGGCGCGGTTACGCTGAACGCGCATGCCGCATAGGCTCCGGCGTGGGCACCAAAGAAAAGTACCCGTTCGAAATCTTCGAAAAATCCGTCATCGATAAGCCGGTCGAAATAGCGATAGACCGTTGCGTCCCGAAACCAGGTTTCGCCGTCGCCAATCAGGGCAAGCTGTGACCATCCGAGACGACGAACAAAGTCAAAACCGCGGGGTTCGCTGGTTTCCGACCCTTTTTCTATCTGCTGATAACTTTCGAAGGTGACGAGAAGTTGCGGGCCCCCGTCAACAAACGCAGCCGCGTGGCGCCGACCCAGGGGTTCGTAGTACCCAAGCCTTTCGCCCAATCTCTCGAGCTGAACAAACCAATCCGCCTTTTCCAAATCAGCGAGCCCTGATTGGAATGCGATCTTGCTCACTTGCATGAAAGATTTGTCCTTGAACGGGCCGCTTGCGAATTCGGCCTATCATGGCCCACGGCCACGAAGCTGCGCAAGGACCGCGCGGCAATTACCCCCAGAAGAATCGCCTATGAAAAAGTCTGCAATCCGGTCTGTGCACGCCCTAAAATAAGGGCATGCACGTCATGGGTTCCTTCATAGGTATTCACTGTTTCCAAATTGACCATATGGCGCATCACCTGAAAGTCTTCGGATATGCCGTTGCCGCCATGCATGTCGCGGGCCATCCGCGCCACGTCCAGCGCCTTGCCGCAGTTGTTGCGTTTCATCATGCTGATCATTTCCGGCGCGGCGGTGCCATCGTCCAGCATCCGGCCCAACCGGAGCGATCCCTGCAAACCCAGCGTGATATCGGTCTGCATGTCGGCAAGCTTTTTCTGAAACAACTGGGTTTGCGCAAGGGGTTTGCCAAACTGGCGCCGGTCCAGCCCGTATTGCCGGGCCGCGTGCCAGCAAAATTCGGCGGCGCCCAGGACGCCCCAACTGATCCCGTAACGCGCCCGGTTCAGGCAGCCGAACGGCCCCTTGAGGCCCTCGACCCCCGGCAGCAGGGCATCCTCGCCAACCGTCACGTTCTGCATCACGATTTCGCCGGTGATCGAGGCCCGCAGCGACAGCTTGCCGCCGATTTTCGGTGCGCTGAGGCCCGGCATGCCTTTTTCCAGAACAAAGCCCCTGATCTTGCCGCCATGCGCATCAGATTTGGCCCAGATGATGAACACATCGGCGATCGGTGCGTTCGAAATCCACATCTTTGACCCGTTCAGCACGTAACCGTCGGCGGTTTTACGGGCTGTCGTCTTCATCCCGCCCGGGTCGCTGCCTGCATCCGGTTCGGTGAGGCCAAAACAGCCGATCAGAGTGCCCGCAGCCAGCCCCGGGAGGAACTTGCGGCGCTGTGCATCCGATCCGTAGGCGTTGATCGGATACATCACGAGGGACGACTGCACTGACATCATCGAGCGATAGCCAGAATCGACCCGCTCGACCTCGCGGGCGATCAGGCCGTAGGTGACGTAATTCGCACCAAGGCCGCCGAAGTCTTCCGGAATGGTGACGCCCAGCAGCCCGGCCTCGCCCATCTGGCGAAAAATTCCCGGGTCTGTCGCTTCGTCACGGTAGGCGGCGATCACCTTGGGCTGCAGAACGTCCTGAGCAAAGGTGCGGGCGGCATCGCGCAGCATCCGCTCGTCCTCGGTCAGCTGATCTTCAAGGCGAAATACATCGGACCAGTCAAACGGCCCAAGATTGGGGCCGTGGCCATCTTCGGGGATGCTTGTGACGTTGCTGACTTTGTTCATGGGAACCTCCGGCGGGTGATCGGGTTATCCCATACCGCGTTGACGGGGTCTGGGCAATCTGTCCCGCCGGTCGATCCGGGACTGCCATGGAATAACCGTTCGCTTGCTATCGCATAGCGGCGCGGTTTTGCCCTAGTTTGGCGGCGAGGTTGCCGGATACCGGCGCACCACGCCCGATTCTGCTGAAAGGAATACCGATGTCGCTGAAATCTGCCCGTACCACGACCGCTTTGGTCGCCACCCTGTCGATGATCCTGCCGCAAGGAGTCTGGATAGCGCCAGCGCAGGCCCAGACTGACACTGTCTTGCTGTGTCTCGATCTGGCCGAGCCGCCCTGCCCGGAAGGCGAACCGACCGAAGGCACGCCAATGGACGCCGAAGCCGCTGCAGCCGCCCGGGCCGATGCTGCCGCCGCGCAAGCCGAGGCTGACGCCGCGCAGGCAGAAGCAGATGCCGCCGCACAAGCCGAAGCGGATGCAGATGCCGCCGCACAAGCTGACGCCGACGCTGCAGCCGCTGCACAAGCCGAAGAAGACGCCAAGGCGGCAGCACAGGCTGATGCCGACGCTGCTGCCGCTGCGCAAGCCGAAGAAGACGCCGCCGCT
>JBBKXP010000215.1:0-3528 GCA_037969545.1 Paracoccaceae bacterium
CGCCGCCAGACCACGAAACAGCCCAGAAGGCCCGCCGCCAAGGCAGTGCCAAGGGCCGCCAGCGCCGCCCGGATCAGGAAATCGTCCAGCATTCAGGCGCTTTCGTGGTGGTGGTGACCATCGTGATCGTGGCCGCCATCATGCGCGTGGTCATGGTCGTGCCGATAGAGTGCCAGCGCGCCGCCGGTGCCGGTGCCGAACAGTTCGCGGTAGGCGGGTGCAGCGCTGACTACCTCGGGCGTGCCTTCGCAGCAGACATGGCCGTTCAGGCAGATCACCCGGTCGGAAGCGCTCATCACCACGTGCAGTTCGTGGCTGACCATCAGTACGGCGCAGCCAAGGCGGGTCCGCAGGGCCTCGATCTGGCGGTAGAACGCCGCCGATCCGGGCTGGTCAAGGCCTTGGGTCGCCTCGTCCAGCATCAGCACCTGCGGTTTTCCAAGGATCGCGCGGGCCAGAAGCACGCGCTGAAACTGGCCGCCGGAAAGGCTGGCCATCTGTTGATCGGCAAGACCGGGAACGCCGGCGTTGTCTAAGGCTTCTGCCGCGTCTGTCGCGCTGACCCGGCGCGGCAGGTCAAGGAACCGGCGTACTGTCAGCGGCAGCGTCGGATCGACGTGCAATTTTTGCGGCACATAGCCGATGCGCAGTCCCGGCGCCCTTGTCACTTGCCCTGATTGGGGTTTCAGCGCCCCGATCAGCACCTGGAGCAGGGTTGATTTGCCCGATCCGTTCGGGCCGACGATGGTGACGATCTCGGCCGGTTCTAGCGTCAACGAGACATTGTGCAAAACCTCATGTCCGCCATAACGCACGCCGATCCCTTTTGCGGCAAGCAGGCTCATGCCGACGCCTCATTCTGGCAGGCGGGGCAAAGGCCTTGCGCCTCGACCACCGTCTGTTCGATCCGGAAACCGGCGCTGGCCGCAGAGTCGCGCAGGCCGACACCCGGGGCGCTATCGGCCTCGGCCACCGTGCCGCAGGTCCGGCAGATCATGAAGGCCGGGTCGTGGTCGGCACCGGGATGGGCACAGGCGACAAAAGCGTTCAGGCGTTCGATACGGTGGGCAAAGCCCTGATCCACAAGGAAACTCAGCGCCCGGTAGGCGACTGGTGGCTTGGCCCCGAAACCATCGGTCGCCAGCCGCGCCAGCACATCGTAAGCGCCAAGCGCGGCATGCGATTCCAGCAGGATTTCAAGGGTCCGTCGGCGCACCGGAGTCAGTTGGGCGCCCCGCGCCGCGCAGGTGGTTTCAGCCGTCCGCAGGCCGGTCCTGACGCATGCGGTGTGATCGTGGGGGGCAAAGTCGGCGTGATGGGGCATATATCCGGGCCTTGTAATATTATAACATCACATTCTAAGATCACCTCATTCGAATCGCAAGAGGTCTTTGATGCGCGCGCTTTCCCTTGTCCTGACCCTTTCTGCCACATCCCTGTGGGCCGAACCGCCAAAGGTGATGACCGACATCTCGCCGGTGCAAAGCCTTGTCGATATCGTGCTGGGTGACCTTGGCCTGGCGGGGGTGCTGCTGCCGCCCGGCGTTTCGCCGCACGCATTCGCCCTGCGCCCTGCCGATGCTGCCGCTCTTGATGCGGCCGATGTAGTGATCTGGACCGGTCCGGGCTTGTCGCTGTGGCTCGCTGAACCAGTGGCGACACTGGCGCCGGATGCGGCGACGCTGGTGCTGCTTGACACATCGGGCTGGGTCGCTTTGCCGGTGCGCGACGATCCGGCTTTTTCGGATGACGACGCGCATGAGGCAGATCACGCGACGGCGGCGGGCGGCACGGACCCGCACGCCTGGATGGACCCGGATATCGCCGCCATCTGGCTGGGCCACATCGCGGCGACCCTGGCGCTTGCCGATCCTGAGAACGCAACGACCTACAGCGCCAATGCCGCCACAGGTGCCGACGCCCTGCGCGATCTTGGCGCGGAGATTACCGCCCAGTTGGTCCCGGTGGCCGACCGACGCTTTGTCCTGCCGCACGATGGCTATCAGTATTTCGAACATCGCTTTGGCTTGCGGGCCGCGGGCGCGATCACGTTGTCTGACGCCAGCACCCCCGGCCCGGCGCATCTGGCTGATCTGCGCGACCTGTTGAATGCGGGCAGCGTCGTCTGCATCCTGACTGACCCCGAAACCAGCCGGAAATGGGTCGATCTGCTGGCCGAACGCGCGACGGGCACCAGAACCGCCAGCATCGACGGGCTTGGCGGCAGCTTTATGCCAGGTGCGGGGAATTACCCCGCGATGCTGCGCCAGATGGCCGATGCGCTGACGGACTGTTTGTCCTGAGGTCGGTGCCACGTCCCGCGCTGTCGCGGTGCGACTTGCACGGCGCAGGTCTACGTGGCCAAGTCGGGGCTTAACCGGCGGAGACAGACATGGGCGACACGCACCTCAACTACATCGACGGCGCCTTTGGCCCAGGTGGCGCGGGACAGATCGAGGTCGTGAATCCCGGCACCGGGCAGGTCATTGCAACGCAAGCGCTGGCCGATGTCGCCGATGTCGATCGCGCCGTGGCTGCGGCAACCCGGGTGCATCACAGCCGCGCCTTAACTGCCATGCGGCCAGTCGAACGGGGTCGAATGGTCCGGGCGATGGGGCAGCATATCCTTGACAACATGGCCAAATACGCCCATCTGCTGACCCTTGAGCAAGGCAAGCCGTTGTGGGAGGCCGAGATCGAGATGCGCGGCGCGGCCCGCTATTTCGAGTATTACGGCAATCAGGCCGAGACGGTCGAGGGCCGGTCGATCCCGCTGGGCGACGGTTACATCGACTATACGACCAACGAACCCTACGGCGTCACCGCCCACATCATCCCGTGGAACTATCCGGTTGAAATGACCGCGCGGTCGGTGTCGGCGGCGCTGGCGACCGGCAATACCTGCGTCATCAAGACGCCGGAACTGACGCCACTTTCGGCGGCGGTTTTTGCACATGCCGCTGAAAAGGCGGGGTTTCCGGCGGGGACGGTCAATATCCTTTGCGGCCTCGGCCATGTCGCCGGGGCGGCGCTGGCCGGGCATCCCGGTGTCAACCAGATCGTGTTCACCGGGTCGGTCAAAACAGGCATCGCCATTGCCACGGCGGCGGCGCAGAACGTGGTGCCTTGCGTGCTGGAACTGGGCGGCAAATCGGCGGCTATCGTGCATGACGACGCCGATCTGGATGCCTTTGAAAACGATATCCGCTGGGGCATTTACTATAACGCCGGGCAGGTCTGTTCGGCGATGAGCCGCGTCATCGTCCACGAATCCCGGCACGATGAACTGGTCGAACGGGCTGTGGCGATTGCGAAATCGCTGTCGGTCGGACCCGGAATCGACCGCACCACGTCGGGGCCGACGATGGGGGCTATGGTCAGCGAGGCGCAGCGCGACCGTGCCGCAGGGATGGTCAGCGATGCTGTCGCCGCCGGAGCAAAGGTGGCCACAGGCGGGCGCAAGATGAACATTCCGGGCGCGTTTCTGGACCCCACCGTGCTGACGGCCGTGACGCCTGACGTGGTGAT
>JBBKXP010000216.1:0-8547 GCA_037969545.1 Paracoccaceae bacterium
GTGGAGTGGGGCCGAGCAGGGGTTTGTTAACCAGTTTGGGCAAGATTCCGCGGATGTCAGATTATCGCAGGCCACGGATGGAGGGCGCGTCCGTGTTTTTCACGGTGACGTTGGCCGTGCGTGGCGGGACGTTGTTGGTTGATCAAGTTCAGCGGTTGCGAGAAGCGTTGAGGGTGACGCGAGCGGAGCGACCGTTTCATGTGGATGCATGGGTCGTGTTGCCGGATCACATGCATTGTTTGTGGACGTTGCCGGAAGGGGACAGCAATTATGCGACCCGGTGGCGGTTGATCAAGTCTCAGTTTTCGCGGGGTTTGCCGATGAGTGAATTGCGGTCAAGTCATCGGGCGCGAAATGAACGCGGCATTTGGCAACGCCGGTTTTGGGAGCATCACATCCGGGACGCGGAAGATTACAACGCCCATGTTCGGTATTGTTGGTTCAACCCAGTGAAGCACGGTTTTGTTGAACGGCCCGAGGACTGGCCGTATTCGTCGGTGCATCGGGACAAGCGGTTCATCCCGTAGGGTGCGTGATTTCACGCACCATCGACGGTTGGGTTGGGAAAGTGGTGCGTGAAATCACGCACCCTACTCAACTATTAAAACCAACCGAGAGCATACACGCCGTATCCGATGCCGTAGAAGATTGCAGCAATAACCAAGCGTTTTGCCGTGTTCAGCTTGATGTTCAATTCAGATCGTTGAAACTCCCCTTCTTTCAAATGACGAAAGTCTGAGTTCGAGTTCGTCTCACTCGCTTCAAAAATCGACAAGACATACGCTCCTGCAAAGCTTGCGACCAGCCATGCGAGCTTGAGAAATCCAAACCCACAGGCAAAAGCGATTCCATAGATAAGAAGCGAATTTATTGGCCCTACCATTTCTCTACCTCACGAACTTCTTGAACTTCACCCGCTTCGGCTCCAGCGCGTCCGCGCCCAACCGCCGCTTCTTGTCTTCCTCGTAATCGGCAAAATTGCCTTGGAACCATTCCACATGCGCGTCGCCTTCAAAGGCCAGAATGTGTGTGCAGATCCGGTCGAGGAAAAACCGGTCGTGGCTGATGACCACGGCGCAACCGGCGAAATCGACCAGCGCGTCCTCCAAAGCCCGCAGTGTCTCCACATCCAGATCGTTCGTCGGTTCGTCGAGCAGCAAAACGTTGCCGCCTGATTTCAGCAGTTTGGCCATGTGTACCCGGTTGCGTTCACCGCCCGAGAGTGACCCGACCTTTTTCTGCTGGTCGCCGCCCTTGAAGTTGAAGGCCGAGCAGTAGGCGCGGGAGTTCATCGACGCATCCCCGAGTTCGATGATTTCCGCGCCGCCGGTGATTTCCTCCCAGACCGTCGCCCCCGCTGCCAAGGCATCGCGGGACTGGTCGACGTAGGACAGTTTCACCGTGTCGCCGTATTCGACGGTGCCCGAATCCGGTTCGGCCTGTCCGGTCAGCATCGAGAACAGGGTCGATTTGCCGGCGCCGTTCGGGCCGATCACACCGACGATGCCGCCAGGAGGGAGATCGAAGGTCAGCCCTTCGATCAAAAGCTTATCGCCCATGTGCTTTTTCAGGTCGGCTACCTCAATCACCTTTTGGCCCAGACGCGGGCCGTTGGGGATGATGATCTGGGCGCGGCCCATCTTTTCGCGTTCCGACTGGTTGGCGAGGTCGTTGTAGGCGCTGATCCGCGCCTTGGATTTGGCCTGGCGCGCCTTGGCGCCCTGCCGCATCCATTCAAGCTCGCGTTCCAGTGTGCGCTGTTTGGATTTGTCGTCTTTCCCCTCGCGCTCCAACCGTTTCGCCTTGGCCTCGAGCCAACTAGAATAATTCCCCTCGTGCGGGATGCCCGCGCCGCGGTCGAGTTCCAGAATCCAGCTCGTGATCGCGTCAAGGAAATAGCGGTCGTGTGTGACGATGAGGATTGTGCCTTTGTAATCCATAAGATGCTGTTGCAACCAGGCAATGGTTTCGGCGTCAAGGTGGTTTGTCGGTTCATCGAGTAGCAGCATGTCAGGGGCGTCGAGCAGCAGTTTGCACAGCGCCACGCGCCGCTTTTCGCCGCCCGACAGGGTCGTCACATCGGCGTCGTCGGGGGGGCAGCGCAGGGCCTCCATGCTGACGTCGATCTGGGCGTCCAGATCCCAAAGGTTCTGGGCGTCGATCTCGTCCTGCAACTGGGCCATTTCGTCGGCGGTCTCGTCGGAATAGTTCATCGCCAGTTCGTTGTAGCGGTCCAAAATCGCCTTTTTCGGCGCGACCCCCAGCATGACGTTTTCACGCACGGTCAGGGACGCATCCAATTCGGGTTCCTGCGGTAAATAGCCGACGCGGGCACCTTCTGCGGCCCATGCCTCGCCAGCGAAATCCTTGTCATGGCCGGCCATGATCCGCATCAGCGTCGATTTGCCGGTGCCGTTGACCCCGACGACGCCGATCTTGACGCCGGGGAGAAAGTTCAGGCGGATGTTTTCAAAGACCTTTTTGCCGCCGGGATAGGTTTTTGATACCCCGTCCATGAAATAGACATACTGATAGCTGGCCATGTGAAACGCTCCGCTCAGGGTGAACGCGCTCTTCCTAGTGACGTTGGCGGATGGGTTCAATGGCTGGATTGTCAACTGTCTGCGGCTGTACCGTTCGGGGTCTTGGCAATGTGGCGGAACCGGTATTTTCCGACGGCTGATGGCGCGTCAACCATTCGAGAACGGCGTCGGCAGGCATTGGTTCGGCGACCAGAAACCCCTGAATATAGTCGCACCCCATCGCCCGCAGTTGCAGGGCCTGGCCGTGGGTTTCGACCCCTTCGGCGATCACATCGAGTTTGAGATTGCGACAGAGGTCGATGATCGAGCGGGTGATGATCATGCTGGCGCTCGAATGGGTGATATTGCAGATCAACGATTTGTCGATCTTCACGCCGGCGACAGGCAGCTGCGCCAGATGCACCAACCCGGCGTGTCCGGTGCCGAAATTGTCAAGGATCGTGGTAAAGCCAAGCTCGACCAATGTCGCAATCGCCGCGCTGTTCTTGTCGCGGTCGTTCTTGGAGTCAAAAAGCGTGGTTTCCAGGACTTCGATGATGAATGCCCGGTTGGGGACAATGCGATGTTCGGTCAGGTTCCGAATCCGTGGCAGAAAGTCGGCGTGGGTCAGGAGTTCTGCCGAAGCGTTCATCGCCAGCCGCAGTTTGTGCCCGGCATTCCAAAGCCTTTCCTGCATGGCGAGTGCGGCCTGCATGGCTGCCAGTTCGACCGGTACGATCTGGCCAAGATCACGGGCCAGCGGAAGGAATTCATCGGGAATGATCGTGCCGCGGGTCGGGTGATACCAGCGGGCCAGCGTTTCAAAGCCGATGACAGCCGCGATGCCCTGATCGAAAACTGGTTGAAACTCGAATGACAGCCCGTCGTTGCGGATGGCATCGCCGAGTTCGGCGGCCATGCGTACCTGTCTGTTGTGCCGCTTGTGCAAGGATGCGTCATAGGTTGCGACCCGTCCGCGGCCTGATTTCTTGACTTCGTACAGCGCAAAGTCGGACTTCTGGAACAGGTCCGCCGGATCCGACGTTTCGGGACTGGACAGGACGGCGCCGATGCTGACCCGACACTGCAGTATCCGGTCCTGCCAGGTGAAGGGTTGCGCGACGGCAGCCTGGATCGCCTGACCAATCGCTTCAAGTGCAGAGAGGTCGGCAAGGTTGGTGCAGACAATCATGAATTCGTCGCCACCGATGCGCCCGACAATGTCGCTTTGGCGCACGACCGACCGTGTCGCTGCCGCCACATGCGTCAGCATGGCGTCGCCGGCGGCGTGACCATGGGTGTCGTTCACCTCTTTGAATTTGTCGAGGTCGATGTGCAGCACGCCCACCAAACCGGAGCCTTGCTGGTCAAGCGCGGCGCGCGCAAAGTGTTCAAGTGCGCCGCGGTTTGCCAGATCGGTCAGGGTGTCGTGGGTCGCGGCATGTTCAAGCCGTTTACGGATTTCGCGCAGCTGTTCTTCGCGGTCGATCTGCTTTGTCACGTCACGACACACGATGATCACAAAGTCGGTGCCCAAGGTGGAGTGGTGGCGTGACGTGCTCATTTGATTCCAGAAAAGTTCGCCAGACTTGCGCCGGTTTTGGCGCAGGACAAGGTCGCCGAAGTCATCGACAGGGTCGTACTGCCAGCCATCAAGGTCGCGCTGGTCATCCAACGGAAGGCAGAAGGAGAGCGGGTTCAGCCCCAGCATTTCCGCAGAGCTGCGTCCCATGATCCGGCAATAGGCCGTGTTCATCCAGACGATGCAGCCGTCCAGTTTCGTGATCACGATCCCGTCGTTCGCGCTTTCAGCGGCAAAGCGGAAGTGTTCGGCGCTGTCTTCACCCTTGGACACAGCAACTTTGCGGGCAGGCAACAGCAGACGGCCGGTACGGGCGGCAAGTCCAATCAACCGCCCCGCAAAGTTAGTATCATTGGCCATATGATGTGCCAGACCCGCCTGATTTGATGTTAGTGCGTGTCCGACAATGCCCCGGGAGCGTTCGCATCGTGTTAATGACGCTATCAAAAGTCAGAAAAAGTTGAAAAGAGGTCCGGTCGTCCGCAGGCGCGGCCAGGGCAGCTTTACAACCTCTCCGCGCCGTGGATTATGGCGTCTAAATCGTTTCAGGAGTCTGCCATGTCTTATGTTCCCGCCCCGGACCGCTATTCCCGGATGGTCTATCGCCGGTGCGGCCGGTCAGGCCTGAAATTGCCCGCGGTCTCGCTGGGCCTCTGGCATAATTTCGGTGGCGACACGCCGCATGAAACCAAGCGGGCGATCTGCCGGGCAGCCTTCGATCATGGCATCACGCATTTCGATCTGGCCAATAACTATGGCCCGCCGCCGGGATCGGCCGAACATGCTTTCGGATCCATCATGCAAGAGGATTTCAAGGGACTGCGCGATGAGCTGATCATCAGTTCCAAGGCCGGTTACCTGATGTGGGACGGCCCCTATGGCGAGATGGGCAGCCGCAAGTATCTGGTGGCGTCCTGCGATCAGTCGCTTAAACGCATGGGGCTGGACTACGTCGACATCTTTTATTCCCACCGGTTCGATCCCGACACCCCGCTCGAGGAAACGATGGGGACGCTGGACTATATCGTGCGGTCGGGCCGCGCCCTTTACGCCGGGATTTCATCGTACAATTCAGAGCGCACGCGCGCGGCTGTCGCGATCCTGCAAGACCTTGGCACGCCCTGTCTGATCCATCAGCCCAGTTACAATATGCTGAACCGGTGGGTCGAACGCGACGGGCTGAAAGAGACACTGGCCGAACTGGGGGTCGGGTCGATTGCTTTCACCCCGCTGGCGCAGGGGATGCTGACGAAAAAATATCTGGGTGGTGTCAAGGAAGGCCGCGCCGTGCAGGGCAAATCGCTGGACCCGGATATGTTGTCCGACAAGGCGATTGCCAATATCCGCAAGCTGAACGAGGTGGCGGCGGCACGCGGCCAGACCCTTGCCCAGATGGCGATTGCCTGGGTGCTGCGCGATGGTGGGATCACCACGGCGCTGATCGGCGCGTCAAAGCCGGAACAGGTGGTCGATTGTGCCGGGGCGGTGGGCAATCTGGCGTTTACCAAGGCCGAGTTGGCGCTGATCGACGACTATGCCGACGAGGAAAAGATCAACCTGTGGGCGCAATCGTCGGAGGCGTGACATGAACAATCACTTCGTTCGTCCGCTAAGCCCTGCCACATGGCCGGCCTATGCCGACCTGATCGAAACCCATAACGGCGTGTTTGGCGGCTGCTGGTGTCTGGTCTTTCATCCCGACACCAAGGGCGGCACCTTTGCAGAGCGCCGCGCCAAAAAGGAAGCACTGGTGCGCGAAGGGCGCGCCCATGCCGCATTGGTGTTCGAGGGCGACGCCTGCATCGGCTGGGCGCAGTTTGGTCGCCCCGATGAGTTGCCGCATATTCGCTGCAGAAAGGCATATGACGCCGGCAAGGCCGATGACCTCGTTCCCGACTGGCGCATCACCTGCTTTTTCGTTCACCGCAAATACCGCCGGGTGGGGGTCGCTGCGGTCGCCCTGCAAGGCGCACTGGACGAGATCGCCCGGCTGGGCGGCGGCGTGATCGAGGCCTATCCCGAGGCGCTGGAAGGGCAGAAAACCGCTGCGGGATTCCTCTGGGGCGGCACGTTGGGCCTGTTCGTGCGGGCCGGGTTCAAAGAGCTGCGCAAGATCGGGATGCACCGATGGGTCGTGCAGCGCCAGATCGGGGGGACCGTCGCATGATCACCAATCCGATCCTGCCGGGGTTCAACCCGGATCCGTCATTCTGTCGGGTGGGCGAGGACTATTACATCGCCACCTCGACCTTTGAATGGTATCCGGGCGTCAGCATTCATCATTCCCGCGATCTGGTGAATTGGGCGCTGGTCGCCCGCCCGCTCAACCGCGCCGCCCTGCTGGACATGCGCGGCAATCCCGACAGTTGCGGCATCTGGGCACCCTGCCTGAGCCATGCGGATGGCAAGTTCTGGCTGGTCTATACGGATGTCAAACGTCTGGACGGTGCATTCAAGGACGCGCCGAATTTCGTCTCATGCTGCGCAACAATCGACGGTGTCTGGTCCGATCCCTGGTATGTCAATTCCAGCGGGTTCGATCCCTCGCTGTTTCACGATGACGATGGCCGCAAGTGGTTTGTCACCATGCAGTGGAACCATCGCGGGCCGGGGACCGGCGTCAACCCGGCGCATGACGCTTTTGACGGCATCCTGCTGCAGGAATGGTCGCCAGCGGCCGGGTTGACCGGGCCGGTGCGCAATATCTATCCCGGCACGCCAAAGGGCCTGACCGAGGCGCCGCATCTTTTCAGGCGCAACGGCTATTACTATCTGACCACGGCCGAGGGCGGCACCGGCTATCAACATGCCGTCACGCTGGCGCGGTCGCGCAGTATCTGGGGGCCGTATGAAACCCACCCCAATCGACACGTCATCTGTGCGGATGGATCGGACGGCCCGGTGCAGCGCAGCGGCCATGGCCAGTATGTCGAGACCCATTGGGGGGACGGCTACCATACGTTCCTGATGGGGCGCCCGTTGGTCGGGCCGGATGGTGCGCGGTTTTGTGCACTGGGCCGCGAAACGGGGATCGAGCGGGTCGTCTGGCGCGACGACTGGCTGTATCTTGAACAGGGCGGGCAGGTGCCGCGACGTGACGTGCCTTCGCCAACCGGGGCAACCGCGTTGCCGCAGGGCCCGGTCCGACGCAAGCTGGGCGGAGCTTTGCCGCCCGAGTTTCAGTGGCTTCGCACGCCGGACACTGCCCGGATTTTCCGGGAAGAGCCCGATGCGCTGGTGCTGATCGGGCGCGAAAGCATCGGCAGCTGGTTCGAGCAGGCGCTGGTTGCGCGCCGCCAGGTGGATCATGCCTATACGGCCGAAACCGACGTCGATTTCGACCCCGGCACCTATCAGCACGGGGCCGGCCTGATCACCTATTACAACCGGCACAAGTTCCATGCGGCGCTGATCAGCCACGAACCGGGGATCGGTCGGGTGCTGGTTCTGATGTCATGTGCCGGGGATTGGCCGGATGGGGCGCTGACCTGGCCCGCACAGCCGTTGCCGCTGGACGCGGGACCGGTGCAATTGCGTGTCGTGGTGGATGGGTACCATCAGCAGTTCTGGGTCCGGCAGGTGGGCGACTGGCAGGCATTCGGGCCGAAACTGGATGCGTCGGTCATCTCGGACGAAGGGGGCCGGGGCGAACATGCGTCGTTTACCGGTGCATTTGTCGGTATGGTCGCCTATGACCTGACCGGGCAGGGGCGCGAGGCGCGATTTGGGCGTTTCGACTACCTGCCGGGGTGATCGCTTGAACCCCGTCAAGCGGAGGGGTGGCGTGCGGGCAGGATATCCGGTTGCGGGCGACGGACAGGTTGTTGGCCTGCTGGGCGGGTCGTTCGATCCGGCCCACGCCGGTCATGTCCATATCACCCGCGCTGCCCTGAGCCGGTTCGGTCTGGACCGGGTCTGGTGGCTGGTCAGTCCCGGCAATCCGCTGAAGGCACGCGGGCCCGCACCACTGGCGGAACGGATGCAGGCAGCGCGGGCGCTGATGCGCCATCCGCGGGTCACGGTTACCGATATCGAGGCGCGGATGGGTACACGTTACACTGCCGAAACGCTGGCGGGGTTGCGGAAACTTTACCCCAGGGTGCGATTTGTCTGGCTGATGGGGTCCGACAACCTGGCGCAGTTTCATCGCTGGCAGGACTGGCGGGCGATCATGGACAACGTCGCGGTCGGGGTCGTCGCCCGGCCTGGCGACCGGATATCGGCCCGGCTATCCAAAGCGGCGCGGGTCTATCAGCGATATCGCTTACCGGGTCGGGCAGCAGAATTGCTGGGCCGGGTGCCGGTTCCGGCGTGGTGTTTCATCAACCTGCCGTTGTCGGATCAGTCCTCCAGCGCCATCCGGGCGCGCGGCGAATGGGCCGCATCGTCTGCGACGTCGCACGGCGGACAGTGTTGATGATGATGTGCAAGGTGGACTAGGGC
>JBBKXP010000217.1:0-8093 GCA_037969545.1 Paracoccaceae bacterium
CGTCCGCCCCAGTCTCCTCGACCAACGGCAGGATGTCCTTCCACGCCTGTTCCTCGCAGGGGACCATGATGCTGACGATCATCGCCCGATCCGGCCAGTCGCGTTTCACCGCCTTGATCTCGCGCAGGTTCACATCCAGCGGGCGGTCGGTGATGAGTTCGATGTTGTTCAGCCCCAAAAGCCGCCTGTCCGCCCCGTAGATCGCGCCATAGCGCGGGCCATTGACGTTGACGACGGGCGGCCCTTCGGACCCCAGCGTCTTCCAGACGACACCGCCCCACCCGGCCTCGAACGCGCGACGCACGTTGTATTCCTTGTCGGTCGGCGGCGCACTGGCGAGCCAGAACGGATTGGGGGATTTGATCCCGATGAAGTTGGTGGAAAGGTCAGCCATCAGAGTCTCCGATACTTTGTATAAGGACGCGGTTCCCCTCGCTGTCCAAAATCATCGCCCACCGTTCGCCGGGGTTCCACGGCGCCGCCTCGGGGCCACTGTCGATCTTGACCTTGCGGCCAGTCAGGGTGATGCAGGCCGCATCAACATCTTTGGTGATCAGGACAAGTATAGGTGTCGGCGTTGTCGTCACGACATCGACCTTGTCGAAATGCAGCATCGTTTGTGCGCCAGGCAGGCGCAAAAAAACCCATCTGCTATCGCCATAGGCCTCGTTCCGGGCGACCTCAAGCTCGAGCTTGTCCGTGTAGAAAGCCAGAGCGCGATCGATATCGGTGACAGGAATGGCTTGAAAGTGAATGTGCGAGAACATTTAATCTCCCATCAAAACCGCATGAATATCCATTGCCGCATCCCGCCCCTCAGCCACCGCGGTCACGGTCAGATCGTCGCCGCCGCTGGCGCAATCGCCCCCGGCCCAGACACCCGGCGCACTGGTCCGTCCCGGCCCGGTCACGGCGATCTTGCCGCGTTCGACTTTCAGCCCGGCATCGGCGGTCAGGGTCTGGCCGATCGCCTTGAAGACCTGATCTGCGGGCAGGCGGACGGTTTCCCCCGTCGGGGTCAGGTCGTCGCCGGTCAAGGCCAGCTCGATCTCCTGCGCCGCGCCATTGCCATGCACCGCGACGGGCTGCACGTTGAACAGCAGGCGCACGCCTTTGGACGCCGCCAGATCCTGTTCAAACCGGCTCGCCGCCATCCGCTTGCGGCCGCGCCGATAGGCGATGGTGACATTGTCAGCCCCCAGCAGTTTCGACTGCACGGCGGCATCCACCGCCGTCATGCCGCCGCCGATCACCACGACATTGCGGCCCACGGGCAGCGCCCCAAGGTCGCCCGCCTGCCGCAACTCCGCAATGAAATCGACAGCATCGCGCACGCCGTCTTTTCCCTCGCCGGGTGCGCGCAGGGCATTGACGCCCCCCAGCCCGACCCCGAGGAACACCGCATCATAGCTGTTCTGCACATCCGCCAGCGTCATGTCGCGGCCCAGCGCCTTGCCGGTCTCGACAGTGATCCCGCCGATCTGCAGCAGCCAGTCGACCTCGCGGGCGGCGAAATCGTCAGGGGTCTTGTAGGCGGCGATGCCGAACTCGTTCAGCCCCCCGGCCTTGGCACGGGCATCGAACAGGGTCACGTTATGGCCCAGCATAGCAAGGCGATGGGCGCAGGCGAGGCCTGCTGGCCCGGCACCGACGACCGCGACACGCTTGCCGGTGTTGGCGGCGCGGGCAAACGGATGGCTTTGCCGTGCCATCAGCGTATCGGTCGCATGGCGCTGAAGCCGCCCGATCTCGACCGGCTTGCCCTCGGAGGCTTCGCGCACGCAGGCCTCTTCGCACAGCGTCTCGGTCGGGCAGACCCGGGCGCACATGCCACCAAGGATGTTTTGTTCAAAGATGGTCCGTGCCGCCGCCTCGGGCGTGCCGGTCTGGATTTGGCGGATGAACAACGGGATGTCGATGGCCGTGGGGCAGGCGGTGACGCAGGGCGCGTCGTAGCAGAAATAGCAGCGGTCGGCGGCGACAGCAGCCTCGTGCGCTGCAAAGGCCGGGTGCAGGTCGGCGAAATTGGCGGCAATGTCAGCGACGGACAGGCGTCCGGCGCTGATGCCGGGGGTCATCGGATTGGGCATGGTGGCTCCGTTGCAAGGGTTCCGATTTCCGAATCAGTCTGCCACAGTCCGATTTTTTATCAAATGGTAAATTTTAAGCGAGTGTGATGATCTCGCCGCCTGCCGCCGCCGCGTCTTCGGCATCATGCGTGACCATCAGGACCGGCAGGTTCAGCGCCCTGGCGCGGTCAAAGACCAGATCCCGGACCTGTGCTCGCAAAGCCGCATCAAGGCGCGAAAACGCCTCGTCCAGCAGCAGGGCGCAGGGATTGGCCAGCAACATGCGCATCAGCGACACGCGGGCCTTTTGGCCGCCTGAAAGGGTTGCCGGGTCGCGGTTCGCGTAGCCATCAAGACCGACTTGGGCCAACGCAGAGTCGATTTTAGCCTGTCGCTCGGTCCGACTACCCCCCGGTCGCAGGCCAAAAGCGAGATTGGCCCCGACCGACAGATGCGGGAACAACAGGTCGTCCTGAAACAGGATGCCGACCATGCGGCGGTGCGGCGGCAGATCGGTGATGTCGGCACCGTCCAGCCAAACCTGTCCGGTCGCAGTAAACCCCGATGCCAGCGTCCCGGTCACGAACGACAGCAGCGTCGATTTGCCCACGCCGGAGGGCCCCATCAGGGTCAAAACCTGCCCCGGCGCGATCGCCGCGTCGATGTTCAGCAGTGGCTGGCCACCCCGCGCAATCGTCACCTGTCGCAATTCCAGGCCCTTATCCATGACGCAGCCCTCGTCTGTTGCGCCAGATCAGCGCCGGAATGAACAATGCCAGCGTAAACGGCACCAGTGCTGCCCCCGTCTGCATCAACCCGAATGCCCCGATTGCCGCCCTGTCGCCGCCCGCCGACAACGTCACGGCCTCGGTCGTCAGGGTTGCCACGCGGCCACCGCCGATCAACAGCGTCGGCAGATATTGCCCGACGGAAACCGCAAGCCCCACTGCCGTCGCCGTCAGGATGGGGCGCAGCAGCATCGGCAGACGCACGGCCCACAGCACCCGGTCGGGGCCAGCCCCGAGGGCAGCAGCGATCGTCCCCACACGCGCATCCCAGGCCCGGAACGGATCACCAAGCGACAGGATCATATAGGGTAGGACGAACACCAGATGGGCGAAGATGACAGGGATGCGCCCCACATCGGCCCCGATGGTCAGCATCAGGGTTTGCAGGCCCGGCAGAAAGGCGACCTGCGGTACCAACAAAGGGAGATAGAGGAGCCAGAGGCCACGTGAGGTAATCTGCAACCCGTGGCGATATTCGGCTTCGAGGCAACCCAGGGTCAGAATCAGTGCGACAGAGGTGGCCACGACGCCGATCAGAAACGTCTCACCCAGCGCTGCGCGCAGTCCGGGCGCGTGGCGCATCCATGTGGACAGGGTAAAGCTTTCAGGCAGCGCCCTGGGAAAGCCCCAGAACCCGGCGAACGACCAGACGGCCAGCACCGCCAAACCCAACAAAATCGCCAATGCAGACACTGTTCCGGCCCCGATTCCGACCCAACGCAAGGGCCCGTCCAGCCGACCGCGCCCGCCCGCCATGATCCAACGGCGTCCCAGTGCGGCAACCACAGCCTCGCCCGCACGCCAAAACAACAGCGCACCGATCACCAACGCCAGTTGCAACAAGGCCCCGGCGGCGGCCACCGTGCGCATTGTCAGATCGGGATCGGACATCTTGCGCAGGATTTGTATGGCCAAGGGAGGCGGCGTCGTCGGCCCAAGGATGATCGCCACGTCGACAACCGACATCGCAAAGGCCAGCACGACGTAAACCGGCAGGCGGATCTGCGCGTAAACGCGGGGGAAAACCCCCTTGATCCAGCCCGTCAACCGCCCATACCCCAACGCCTGCGTCACCTGCCCGCTGCGCCGCGCATCGGCCTGGACCAAGGCCGCGAGCGTCATGAGCAGCAGAAATGGCACCTCTTTCACCACCAACCCGGCGATCATCGCCAGTCCGGCGGGGTCGTGGACAATCAGCAGATCGGGCGGCCGAGTCCAGCCGGTGGCCCAAGGCGAAAACAGCCGGGCGATCCAACCGGATGGGGCAATCAGGAACGCGAGGCCAAAAGCGGCGGCGGCGTGTGGCACCGACAGGAGCGGTGACAACAAACGCTCCAACGCCCGGAACGCCCGCGTGCCCGACCAGCCTGCAGTGACGAGGGTGACGGTGAGCAGAGACAGCGCCGTCGCCACCAGCCCCGTGGTCAGGGACAACCGCGCCGAGGTGCCGATGCCCGGGGTTGCCAGAAGCGTGCGGAAGGGATCGAGCGAGGGCCCCCGCAGTCCCACCACCGGCAGATGCCCAAAGGCGGGCATCATTGTCCCCCACAGCCCCGCCGCCACCGGCCCCAACATCGCGAGGATGGTCAGGACCGGGACAAAGGGCAGGAACCTGCGGCGGGTCACGCGGCGCCCGGACCTATTGGATCACGCCGTAACGCAAGGCCCAGTCTTCGGCGATCCGGGTCATCCAGCTTGGATGAGGTTCGGCTTGCACAGTGCCTAATTCGGCAGGCGTCATGGTCGCGATGCCCAGCGGGATGGCATCGAAAACGGCGCGATCCCCGGGCGACAGGGCGGCCATGTTCAGCACCGTACCATAACCCAGAACCGCCGGATCCTGCGCCCGTGCCTGGGCTTCGGGCGACAGCAGCAGGTTGGCGACGACCATCGCCCCGGCCTTGGCCCCGGAATTGTAGGGGATGGCCACGAACGACGCATTGCCGATCGTTCCCTTGTCCAGCACAAAGGTGCGCACGGTGTCGGGCAACTGGTTGTTGGCGATCGCCGCCGTCGCCTCGCCGGGACTGAACGAAATCGCCAGATCGACTTCGCCATCGGCGATCAGTTGAAACTGCGCATTGCCGGTCGCCGGATAGGCGCGGCCCTGCCGCCACAATGTCGGGGTCAGCGCGTCGAGGTAGGCCCACAGTGGCACGACGACCGCATCATAGGTATCGTCCGACACCGGGGCGGCCAGGATGGACGGATCGGGCAGGATATCGACCAGCACCTGTTTCAGAAACGTGGTGCCGAGGAAATCGGGCGGCTGCGGATAGGTGAACCGGCCCGGATTTGCCGTCGACCAGTCGAGCAGCGCCTGCATCGACCCAAGGCGTTCGGGCATCTCGGCCGTGTCGTGGATGAACACCACCTGCGCCATCGCCCAAGGGCTTTCATAACCTTCGACCGGGACCGTGAAATCGGTCTGCACTGTCTTGCCTTCAGTATCGACCAAGGCCCAATTCGGCAATTGTTCCGCAAATGGGCCAAACAGAAGATTAGCCTCTTTCATCGCCGCAAAGTTGGCCCCATTGATCCAGATCATGTCGATGGCGCCGCCGTCGTTCTGCCCGGCCTGCAATTCGGACAACACGCGGGTAACGGCATCGGCCGTATCGGTCAGTTTGACGTGGTTGAGTGTGACGCCGTAATCGGCCAGCGCCTTGTCCCCGATCCAGGCAATGAAATCGTTGGTCGTGGTCGACCCGCCCCAGGCGTTCCAGTAAACTGTCTGGCCCCTCGCTTCGGCCAGCACGGCGTCCCAGTCTGCGGGGTTTGGATCAGCCGCTGCGGGCAGCGGAGCGAGCATGGCGGCAATGACGGCGATGTGTTTCATGACTCTTCCTTTGTGGGCGTGAAAATGCGTCGGGCGGCAAGAACGCGCAAGATGGCAGTTGCAAAACAGAGAATCCCGAACACCCATGCCATGAGATTGAAATGCGCAGGCAGCAGGCACAACAGAACCAGGAACACGATTGTTTCGGTGCCCTCAAGGAAGCCATTCGAAAAATAGAGCGATTTGACCCCCTGCGCCCGCGTCTTCATCCCGTGCTTTTCGGCCAGAATCGCGTAACCGAGAAAACTGCTGCCATTGACATAGAACGACGCCAGCAGAAACGCCCCTGCGCCGCCGTGCAGGGCCGGGTTCTGCACTACAAACGCCAGCGGGATCGCGCCGTAGAACATGAAATCGGCGACAATATCGAGATAGCCGCCAAAGTCGGTCTTCTGCGTCGCCCGGGCAACCGCCCCGTCCAGCCCGTCGGCGATCCGGCTGATCAGAAGCGGGATCAACGCAAACCCGGTCCAGCCCAGCGCGATGAGAAGGGCCGCGAACAGACCGATGCCAAGGCCGATCAACGTCACCCCGTCCGCCGTATATCCCCGCAAGGCAAGGCTGCGGCCCAGCCGGTTCAGGGACGGGTCAATCAGGGGGCGGATCGTGGCGTCAAGCATTGTGGTCCCGTTCGGATTGCGACGTTGTGACCCAGACCGGCACGTGTCGCAATCCGGCTGACGGGAATGTGACAGACTGCGGGGTCGTTGCCCCGGCGTTGGCGATATGAAACATCTGGGCAAACAGTGATGGGGCAGAACATGCGGATCATGGTCATCGGGGCCGGGTCGATCGGACGGCGGCACCACGGGAACGTCGTGGCGCTCGGCGCTGATGCGGTCTTGTTTCCATACCGCGATTTTCAAGGTGCTGCGACCTTGGACGCGCAACCGCTCGACGGTGTGGTGATCGCGACGGCGACGCAGGTGCGGCTCGAGGTGGTGCAACTCTGCGCCGAACGCGGCCTGCCGTTCTACGTCGAAAAGCCGCTGGCCTATGACTCCGCGAACCTGACCGCGATCATGCAGGCGGCGGCGCCGGTCGCTGAACGGTCGCTGGTCGGGTTCATGATGCGCTATCACCCGGCGTTCCGCTATCTGGCGCGGCTGGATCTGTCGGACATCTTTCGCTTCAGTTTCGAGATCGGCCATGACGTCCGGCAATGGCGGCCGAACTGGTCGTTTGCCGACAGCTATGCCGCCAAGGCGGAAGGTGGCGGCGTGCTGCTGGACCTCTGTCACGAGCTGGACATGTCGGCAACGCTTTTCCCCGGTTCTGGCCTGAACAGTGTCGATTCCATAGGTCACGCCGCTTTTCCGGGCGTCGATTTCGCAACCCGGATCGCATTGGGCGACGGCGGGACAGTGGCAATGGATTACCTGACCCCAGTTCTGGTGCGGCGGGCGTCCCTGCGCGGCACAAATCAGGTGATCGACTTTGATTTCGCCGCCCAACGCTACCAGATCGACCGGGGTGAAGGGTCCGAAACCATCGACCTGCCTCTGGAACGCAACGCCATGTTCATCGCCGCGATGTGCGATTTTCTGGCGCTAGTCACGGGCGATCCCGTGTCGGATGTTGAACACCTGCCGCGTCTCGACCGCGTCAGTGCATCCTGCGCCCTGCTTGCCAAGGCCTGGGAAACCCGGCAGTTCGGCGGGCAAATCACGGGGGACTACGCATGATCATCGGCCATATCGGCGCACGCAAAGGCTCCAAGGGGGTGCCGGGAAAGAACTTCCGGCCGATCTGCGGCAAACCCCTGATCGACTGGTCGCTGGATCAGTTGTTCGCGTCGACGTCGGTCGATGCGGTCGTCGTGTCCACCGATGACGATGCGATCTATGATCATGCCGTCGCCAAAGGCGCACTGAAAATCGGCCTGCGCCCGGCGCATCTGGCGACCGATGGTGCGGGCAAATGGGGGGTCTGGCAGCACGCTCTTGCAGAGGCCGAAAAATTGACCGGACCGGCGACGGCATTCCTCGACCTCGATTGCACGTCACCGCTCCGCCTGCCCGAAGATATCGATAACGCCCTTGCCCTGTTCGCGGCGGAATTGCCTGACATGGTGATGTCCTGCTGCGAAGCCCGCAAGAACCCCTATTTCAACCTTGTCGAACCCGACGAAACCGGCGCGCTGCACGTGTCCAAACCGTTGCCCGGCGGGGTCGTTGCGCGGCAATATGCACCGGTAGTCTACGAACACGCCGCCTCGACCTATGTGGTCGCGCCGGACTATCTGCGCCGTGCAAACAGTCTCTATCAAGGCCGGGTAATCCCCTATCTGATGCCGCCCGAACGCTGTGTCGACATCGACAGCCCCTTTGACTTCACGCTGGTGGAGTTCCTTTTGCAGACCCGGATCAAGGATGAAAACAATGGATAACCAACTAT
>JBBKXP010000218.1:0-3459 GCA_037969545.1 Paracoccaceae bacterium
TTCCGCATCAGCCCTGCTTCCGAACTGATGACTGCAAATCCAACGATTACTAAAAGACGGCTGCGGACATCGGATAAAAAGATAGCGCGGGCTACTGTTTAGGGATTTGCGTTGGATCAAGTTGGCCAAATCGTAGGTTTGTCTCGCTCAGCAGGTCTGGGGTGGTTCAAATCCGGTCGGGCAGGGGACAGTGGCTCACGATCATGTGAACAGGATTTTGTGGGAAACCGAAACCTAGTTTGATCCCGCATCGTATCTTAAGTCGTTGGAAGCTCGGGTGGGAGAGTGTAATCGGAATGATCACGGCTGCGCAGCAAGACGAAAGACCGCGACCCCGGGTGCAGAAAATTCCCGCAACGCGAGACGTCAGGCGTATCTCAGCAGTGTCACTGCCTTTCCGGACGGGCCTGATCCAACGAACCATTATGAGAAGGAGAAAATGATGACGATTCTTAAGACAGCTGGATCTGCTTTTGCCGTCACACTGATTTTGGGAACTGGCGCGGCCTTTGCCAAGGCACATGACCAAGGTGTCGCGGACGGGTTTCCAACCCCGCAACCCACGACCGGCGGCTTCATTCAAAGCCTTGGCGGTAACGGCGTGTCGTCACTTCAGAACAAAGGCAAGCGTGGCGAAATTTCGTCAGAGGCCAAGGGCGATACGCGGGTCGAGCCGGTCGTCGGCAATGGTGCGAACAGCTCTTCAAATTGACGCCGCACGGCGGTCCGGAGCAGGCAGTCGCAATTCTGTAAAATCAAGAGATTGGGCGCCTCTTGCGCCCAATCAATCCGGGTGAGCGGACGATTTTTCGAACGCGTCCAGAAAATCTCTGCGCACCGACAGCGCCGGATTGCGGGTGAAAAAGCCACTTGGCCGGAGGGTCACCCCTTGCCAGACCGTCGTCAGAACCGGCCAGTCCTCGGGCCGCGTGACATGCCGAAAACCGATCGTGCACCAGGTGACGAGATCGCCCCTTGAGATGTTTTCGCCATCGGCATAAGCCGACAGTCCGGCACCGCCGGGTGACTGGTTCGGATAATCTCCGGCGGCATATAGCTCGCCCGCGTGGCGCTTCGTGATCCACAGATCAGCGGCGGAAAAGGCGGCACGGCGCTGCGGCCAGTCCTCGGGTGCCAGCAGTGACACCGGCGCATCTGTCAGGATCTGATAGCCCGGATGCTGGTTCAACGCGGTCGTGACATCGGGGTTTTCAACGCGCCATATTTCGCACCACCTTGACTGGAAAGTGCCGCTTCGACATTCACAGTTTCCGGTACGACCTGCCAAAGGCTCCGCCGGCGGCTCGCTTCCGGCAGAATGACCCGCTCCATGTGCTCACGAACAAACCGGTTGTTCGACCCATCCACATCAAGATCCAGTCGAAGCGAGAAAAAATGGTCGTGGTTGATCGCCAGCAAATCCGCGGCGACCGTCGTTCCGTGGTGCCCGCTGGTCGCGGCGATAGCCTCGCCCCCGTCATCTGGGGCAAGAGCCTTTACCGAGTCGATCCCCGTCGCGCCAATGTTCATCCGGATCTCGCCGCCCTGAGTAAACACCCAGTCCAGGATATAGTCGTAATGTGCGACGCTCGGGATCGCGCGCACCACCAGTTCAGTCGACGGACGGCTTTCCTCGACCCCGGTCAAGGACTCGTGATGACGCCAAAGCGGCGCTCCAGGGTCACGCTCGAACACGCAGAGCACCCGTTCGCGGGTCGTCGCGTGCCCGGACGGGCTGGCGAGGGTTGCGTCGAGAAACACCGCATCGGCGGGGCAGTCGGTGCTGGCAGCCAGCGGAGACGCCAAACTTCCCAGTCCGAATTCGCCGGCATCGAGATAGGTCCGGTAGGCCCAGGACGGCGTGTCATCCATGTAGGGCACGAAGACTTCCGAGATGAAGCCCTGATACATCACCATGCGCTCGCGGCCTTCATCCTGGTGGGTCACGAGGGAGATCACCGGGCCGAAGCGCTGATCGAAGCCCAAATGGAACGACCAGCCTTGCCAAGTGACCATGCGCTGGTCGATGGTAAAGTTCCAGCCTAACGGGGCCTCGGTGCGGACCGGGCGCATCTTATCAGCAAGCGGAGGCGCGGTTTCCTCGCCCAATTCGTGCAAGGTCGCTCCGACCGGCACGACACCCTCGTCGATCAGCTCGATCATTTCGCCAGCGTCGAGATCGAAGACGGCGATCACGCCCTCGATCGGTCGGGCGTAGATGTTGACCCTGGCATTCGTGATATCGTAGCAGGGCATTTTTAACAGCCGGCGGCCTTCTTCCTCCGGTACCGCGAAATATCCGGCAGAAAGGGACTCGCAAAAGATGTCATTGAATGCAGTGTATCCGCGCGCGCGCATCGCGTCTTGCCAGCGTGGGTCCTCCTTTACCGTTGTTTGCGCCTTTGCCCATTCCTCGCTCTGAATGGCAGATTGGACGTTCACTACATGGGTCCAGCTATCCAACGTTTCCGTACCAAGATCGATTACTACCTCATAAGTCTCGCCGTCGATCCGCAGGACCGCAAAGGCTTCTCGCCGCGGCGGCAGACCTAGTTTGTGGTCGAGCACAGCAGCTTTTTCCGGCTCTTGCAATGTGACAATAGTGGCGCGAGTTTCGCGGTTGACACGCCCGCTATTGGCAATAACTGTGATCGCGCGGGAAATTTCGTCGGCCGATAGCGGGTCGAGCGGATGTGGCTCGGCCCAGGCAGCGGCGCCTCTTCCGATCAGCAGGATGAGACCCAGTGCAGCGAGTGCATGGCGGTTGGTACGTCGGAGATCTGGGTTCGGCATGGCAACCTCGGTTTTTTGGCGGCGTTCTTTGCAACGCAATGCGGCACTTTGTGCGCATCACGTCAACCCATGGTGTGCGCGCGACTTCAGCCTTGGGTATGGGCCAGCAAAATGCTGGGAAGCATTGGTGCATCTGGAACCGGAAATGCGTTTGCCAAGACTGCCGAGATTGTCTCGTCCGCGACAAAGGCCTGCGGCATCGCAGTTGAAGGAACTGGCACACGGATCTGCGTCCCATTTGAAGTCGGAACGTGATCCCGTGCCATCGGTCCGCTCGGATTTGTTCTGTTAATCCTTATCGGGAAAGAGAAGATGTCTTTGAGCGCGAGCGCCCGATATGGCGGCAAAGAGGTCTGGGAAGAGGGCCGTGTTGTCGGTCATTCACATCCGATGACTCGCGGAGGCTTGCGGCTGAGCGCATGTCTGCTCCGAGCCCACATCGACCAGCGCTCCATTACCTGAAATATGCTTACGCCGGAACAAAATATCGACCACTGCCAACACCAAAGAAGATTGGACAAAAATGCCAAAAGTGTCCGAGTACTGCGCTCTCTTCGAAATTCTGCGCTTCGAAAACTGTCACATCCTTTTTTGGCAACTGGCCAGCCCACCGGAAGGCAACTTATTCCCTAAAAACCAATTTCCCAAAAAACCAATCGCTTGGCC
>JBBKXP010000219.1:0-4932 GCA_037969545.1 Paracoccaceae bacterium
GACGTCCTCAGATGGGTGACCCGCGTTGGCAAACACATCTATGTCCGTTCGGTATAGGTCGGGCCCAACACGATCACGCGCTTCCTGAAAGAACTTGGAATAACTTTGCTTCGGTTTGAACCTTGCTTCAGCCACGTTATGGTCAAAACGATCCGCATAATCATGGAGTGTCGTCGCGATGCCGGTAAAATTGCGGAGAGCGTCGTCACGTTCCTCGCGATGTGCATCCATCCAGACCTGACGGTTGTTCGTTGCAAGATCTGCTAGAAACGTAAATGTCTCAGGCTCAACCATGTCCACCGCTCCTGATTTGCAGCTGTCACGAGGCGGGTCTGCGTTTCCGCTACACCTTTGTAGGATCGATTAAGAGCAACGGCCATGAGGTTGTGGGTTTGGCGCCCGTTGCGGTCGTGTGCTCATCGGGAATGCTGCATGATGAACGGATGTCCGCTCTAGTGAAGTGACATTGTCAGTTTCTACGTTGGGCCAATGTCGGCTCGGGGCCGTCCGTGTCGGTCGGAAGATGCCGTGTGATGCAGATGCTGCGCCGCATCCGAGGTCCGCAAGGAGCCCATTCCGACGATTGCTGCAATGAGCATAAGTGACCACCTTCCGCGCAAAGCCGCCATTCACGATCCGGTTTGGACCAGCGCGGTGGCAAGACTGGACCTCCCTTCAGATTGCACACCTATCAATTACTCGGTGATCCCGGCCAGAAGCAGGCCTTCCACATAATGCGCCCGGTCCTCCTTGTTCCGATAAGGGAGTGCATTGCCTTCGTCGAATGCCGAAATGTCTGGAGAAAGCGTAAGTATTTCCATTGCATGCCAGTCCGCCTCTTCCGCGAGACCGAGATGACCGTATGTCGAAGCAAGGGTTAGCCGCCCAAGCAGCATGGCAGGATTTCTTGAAACAACATCTTCGAGTATCGCGCCCGCTTCCTGGTATCGTCGTAGCTGGAAAAGGATGTGCCCTTCCACCCATGAGTAAGCAAACGTGTATCTGGGGCTGAGTTGTTTAGCAGTTCGAATTGCTGCCAGCGCCTCAAGCTTATCGCCACCAAAGGCGAGAGTTTGAGCCAGGACCGCGTAGCCGTCTGAATAGCTCGGCTCCAATCTGATCGCTTCGCGAGCGGCCGCAATCGCGGTATCGTGACGGTGCTGGGACAGAAGGACTACTGACAGCGCGAATTGTGCTTGCGGTAGGCGGGGCTGCAGCGAGACAGCCAACTCTGCTTCCTCCAGGGCCAAATCCTGAGATGCAGAAGTCTCGCCGAGCCGGAATAGTATTGACGTCCCATAGGTAAGTGCGAGGTTCGCGTGCGCCCTCGCATAATCTGGATCCAACTCGATCGCGCGTTCGAAGTAGCCCCGGGCCTCCCTGATACCGTCTTCGGTGAAGGTTCGTAGTGGCCTGAGACCACGGAGTAACAGGTCGTAGGCGTCGGAATCGATCGTTTCACGGCGATCAAAATCGGCCTGCTCGTCGTTTGTGAGACGGATCGCAAGTGACGACGCCACGGCCCTGCTCACGTCATCCTGCAGGTCGAAGATTCCGCCGATGTCGCGGTCATATCGATCTGCCCAGATGGTCTGCCCTGTGGAGACTTCGGTGAGTGTGGCTGTGACGCGAACGCGGCGTTTGTCACGACGCGTAGTGCCTGTCAGAGCGTAGTCAGCGCCCAAGTTGCGGGCGATTTCGACAGAAGTTCCCTCGGCGTCTCGCATCGCAAACGTCGAGGCGCTGGATATCATGCTTAGCCCCGACACGCGCGAAAGATCGGTTGCAATATCTTCGGTTAGACCGTCGACGAAGTACTGTTGCTCCGGGTCTTCCTCATGGTTCGAGAATGGCAATATGGCGATGACCGGACGGGCAGGCACATGTGCAGCGTCCGGGCCGATGCGATTGCCCGGTTGGTAATTAACCAAGACAGCCACCAGTCCAAGCAGCGCCCCGAAGACCATGGCCACGGCACGTAGTTTCCCCCACTTCGAATGCGATTTGGAAGGATCGTCGACATTTGGTTCGCGTCCGGACGACACCAGCCGGTAGCCGCGGCGCCGAACTGTCTGAACGCAGTCGCGACCTTCCGGACCGAGCGCACGACGGATGTCGCCGATACACTGAACGAGGCTGTCATCTGTAACGGCCACGTCTGACCAGATATCCGAGACGAGATCTTCTTTTCCCACGATCTTGCCGTGACGCTCAGCCAGATATGCCAGGACATCGATTGACTGGCGGCGAAGATCGATCGAGGTGCCGTCCGCCTCCCTGAGCTCGCGGGCAATTGGATCGAACCAGCGTGTCCCGAGCCAAAGCCGCTCAGGCAATTTAGTTATAATTTCGGCTTCGTTTCGGGACAAAAGCGCGCTCATTCGGAATCCTGACCAGGCTCGTTCAGATGAACAGCTTCAAGGCACCGGCGAAGATGCATGCCGGATTCGCAACTGCATTACACATCGCAAGTATTGCGGATTTCCAGTGCATTACCAAGCGTCTCCCGCCGGTGGTTTGAATAGTGACCAACAGGAGGATAGAATGCGCATTTTTAGAACTGCCCTGATCGCCGCCGCGATCGGCCTTATCGCGACCGGATCGGCCCTTGCCCAGAGCAAGGGGAAGTTCGTCGTCACAAAGATGGCGGAAAAGAACATCAACTCCTTGCCAGATGGCGAGTTGTATTGGCATGTCGAGAACTTTAACACCCTTGAAGACGCCGAAGCCGCCGCGGGCGACTACTCTCTTGCTGCCGAGTTCGACGACAAGGCGTGGCTCTTTACACTGTCCGACCGAAAGGCCGGGGACTTGGGAGGCACACCGGTCGCATCGATTGGGCCGGTTCCGCGTATCGATTCAGACGGGTTTCTCCTCAGGATCAACAACGCCGTAGCACCTGTTGGTGCCAAGACAACAACTCACACACATCCGGGTCCCGAAGCCTTTCTCGTGCTGTCAGGCCAACTGACACAACACACGCCCTACGGAATGCACGTCCTGAATGCCGGCGCGACAATGCCGGGCGTCCCGGATCAGGCCATGGAGATTCACAGCACCGGTGATGAAGAGCTGCGCGAGCTGATCATGTTCATTGTCGATCCGTCGCGGCCCTTCGCGGAAGATGCCGCCTTGAATTGAGGCAGTCCGCGGCCGGCGTCTCCTCCCTCGCGCCGGCCAAAGCAGCGCGGGGGATACTCGTGCTGAGACAGGTCTTGGCGGTTGCCGCCGCAATGGTCCTTGGGAACGCAACCGTCGCCGGGGAAACCACCCAACTGGAAAACGACGCTGGCCACTACAGACTGCACCTGCCACCGAATAGGTCTGAGGTGACGATAGGAGTGCTTCGCAACTGGAACCCACGTATCGCGGTTACCGATGGCGACATGATCGACGGCGCGACGGTTCCCGTGGAGTGAGGAATGCCGGCATCTGGTCGTGGACAACCCACAACGTCGAAGCTCATCGATGCGGGTACGGATTCAACGGGTCACCACAGTTGAAGTATGCGGAAACCGGCCATTGGAAGTTGGAGCTCGTATAGCAGGTTTGTCCCGCACTGCTACCCTTGGGCAGTCGAAAATGCTGCGCTTTGTATGAATGACCGGTCTGGAAAGCTGCGTTGCAGCGTTGGGTCCGGCGATGAACGGCGGGTTTGGGCCGTTCGAAGCGATTTTCAACCGTCCATCTAGTGTCAATTTGCTGCGACGCGGAAGGCGGCTCCGAGCCCATTGGCGACCCCGAAACCAAACAGACGTCAGCCTGTTCTCGCTATATCATAGCTCTGGACTGTGATAGGTTAAGGGCGAATGCGCATGGGGGCTGCAATGGCAGGATTCTGGGTGTTGAACGTTCCAACAGTTGCACTGGGGGCGATTTTGGCAATGCCTCCGCAAGCAGCCATCTCACAGACGGCAGAATACAAGCTCGGCCAGATCGTGGTGGCGCGCGACCAGATCATGCATGACCTCCAGTCGTCCTATTGGACGCTGCTGAAGGTAAAAAACCAAGAGAGTGAAGATTTTCAAAGCGCTGGCGATACTGCCCGTCACATGGCGGAAATCATGGCTGAATTTGTGCCTCTCATGGAAGTAGGCACTGCGCAAGGCCAAGCACCCGGAAGTAGAGCAAAGCCGGAAGTCTGGAGCGAGGCAGAGGCGTTTGCGGCGGCTGCCAATGATTTTCGCTCGCAAGCGATCGCACTCGCCGATGTGGCGGAAACCGGCAATCTTGAGGCATACGTCGATGCATTCGAGACATTCACCGCAGCATGCACAGCGTGCCACGGGCTCCGCCCGTCCAGTGGCGGTCAATTCCGCTACGTGTGGGAATAGAGCATCGCCCGGCGCGCCTCGATCGCCTCTTACTCGGTTTACGAGTCGCCGAGACTAAGGACCGCGAACCGGCAGAGGCCGAGGATTGGGAGGGTTTCCACTTTGTCGAGCCCGCATGGCTACGCCATGCGGCAGGTCGGACACTCACTGCCGCCCTCGTGTAGCCTTCGATATCAACCAAGGACAATGATGCGCCACAGCCCGTAGAGGCCGAGTGCCACGATCAGGCAACCAACACCGACCATAAGGACCTTGCGCGGCGCATAGCGGGCAATGATGGCAGCAAAGGGTGCCGCAGGCAGACCGCCCATCACGAGAGCGAGCGCGGCCCAGCCGAATTCCCGCCAGCCCAGATGTCCAGCGAAGGTTATCGCGATTGCTGTGGTGACGAAAAACTCCGCCGCGATGGCCGATCCGATCATATGGCGCGCGGACCCGCCCGAGGCAACGAGCGTGCCTGAAACGATCGGTCCCCAGCCGCCCCCACCTATAGCGTCGAGGAAACCGCCGACGCCACCAAGCGTTAGCAATCCGCGCGGCGGCTTAATCGCAGGCGTGCCCCGGAACGCCTTCCACAAGATCACGCCGCCCATTACCG
>JBBKXP010000220.1:0-5434 GCA_037969545.1 Paracoccaceae bacterium
TTCGGCGGCAGCGGCAGCTTCGGCCGCCATCTTGGCTTCTTGTTGCGGTTTGTACCACGCGAAATAGCCAGCGACGGCGATGACGACGACGACGATAAGGGCGATAACTTTGTTGTTCACGATCCTGTCCTTCCAATATTGAATTGGCCCCCCGGCATGGGACTCGACGCGTCATATGTCAGATGGAAACAATATTGTGAAGTGGCTTGGCGCATGCTGAACCAATCGCGCAGTTTCGTGCCTTTTTGCGGGTTGAACACGCGACAGGGCAAGTCTACTTTGCGAGCGCACAAACGTAACAGTCGAAAGGATAAACACCATCGCCCGCAGACCCCACAACGCACCACCGGTGCGTGATACCGGCCCCCGCGTCAACGAACGCATCCGGGCAACCGAAATTCGACTGATTGGCGCAGATGGCGAAAACGCCGGCGTCGTGACACCTGAACGGGCAATGCAGATGGCCGAAGACGCCGGCCTTGACCTGGTAGAAATTTCGCCGAACGCCACCCCGCCGGTCTGCAAGATCATGGACTTTGGTAAATTCAAGTACGAGACGCAGAAGAAAGAAGCCGAGGCGCGCAAGAAACAAAAGATCATCGAGATCAAGGAAATCAAGTTCCGCCCGAACACCGATACCCACGACTACGAGGTCAAGATGCGGTCGGTGTTCAAGTTTCTGGACGAGGGCGATAAAGTCAAGATCACGCTGCGCTTTCGTGGCCGCGAGATGGCCCACCAGGAGTTGGGTCGCCAACTGCTTGAACGGGTCGCCGATGACACCAAGGAAGTGGGCAAGATTGAGAACTTTCCAAAGATGGAAGGTCGCCAAATGGTCATGCTGATCGGGCCCGCCCGCTAGCGTGCCTGATCAGGGCCGACCCGGGCGGCATGGCTCTTTGCCGCCGACGGGCGACTCCGGGCCCGACTATTACGCCCAGATCAACAAACTCGTCGTTGCCGATACCGGGTCGCCTGTCGAAATGGCGGCCCGTTATCTCGCCGTCTGTCTCGGAACCCTCACATTTGTCGTGCTGACGGGGATCGTCGGCCTGTTGTTCTGGCTGGCAATCTATCTGACGATCAATCTCACTTACCTGTTCATTCTCTTGCGGATCACCAAGCCTGCGACCAGATGGCATCTGCGTCTCGCCGAGGTGCTTAACATCCTTTCCGCTCTGGCATTTTCCACGGTGATGCCACTGCTCTGGGTCTCTGGCGATACCCCCGAACGCGCCGCAGCGGTCTGCCTTTTGGTGGCGCAGATGATCTTCAACGTTGGTCGCCATGGGGCAAACCGCACGATCCTGGCCTGGGATGCGCTGTCGATGTCGGCAATCGCCCTGTACTTTGCCTATGATCTTACCCGTTCCAACGACGAATTGTTGGTCAGGATCGCCGTTGGCGTCGCGACGCTTGCTGTCGCAGCCTACTACGCAACAGTCTTGCGGGAAAATTTCACCCAAAATCAAAAGCGCGAGTCGGATGTGGCACGCATGGTCCAGGCCAACCGGCGCGAGGCCGTCGGTCAACTGACTGCCGGGATCGCGCATGATTTCAATAACATCCTTACGGCGGTTCTGGGCCATCTTGAGCTGGCCAGAGCGACCGACGACAGCCGCGACCAGCGGGCAAGCATGGCTGCGGCTCATCAGGCGGCAAGCCGGGCCGCCCGCCTGACGGGTCAGTTGCTGGCCTTTTCCCACCAGGCACCGCAAGCAGTCGTGCGCTGCGATCTGGCCATGCTGATGGCGGGCATCGTGGCAATGGCCGAAGGCGTCCTGCCCCGCCGCATAACGCTTTGGGCGGACCTCGCAGACGATGTTCCGTCGGTTCTGGTCGACAAGACCCAGTGCGAAACTGCCGTCTTCAACATCTTGACGAATGCCCGTGATGCCACTGCCGGTCCGGGCGACATTCACCTCAGTCTGAATCAGACTGTCATTGGCAGGCCACGGCGACTGACCTGGGGCAGCATGTTGTCGCCCGGCACCTATGCCGTCGTCATGGTCGAGGATCGTGGCAGCGGTATGGATCACGATCTGCTGCAGCGCGCACCAGAGCCGTTCTTTTCGGGCAAAGGTCTTGGGCAAGGCTCCGGACTGGGGCTGGCGATGGTCAAGGGCTTTGCCGAACAGTCTGGCGGCGGACTGGCAATGACCAGCAGTTTGGGCGTCGGAACGGTCGTCTCGCTGTATCTGCCGATCCCACAGGTATCCTTGCCCTAAAGTATTGGCTGAACTGCGATCAGTCCCTTCATTCATCCTTTTGGTTGACTGAACCCCCGACTCGGATTAATTCATCCATATGGTTGAACGACACGAACAGGATCGGCTTGGCGACATTCTGAAGGCGGCCAGTGATCCGACCCGGCGCGCAATACTGACCCTTCTGGCGCAGGAAGGTCCGCAAAACGTCACTGTCATCGCGGCCCACTTCGCGATGAGCCTGAATGCCGTTTCCAAGCATATCAAAGTGCTGGAATCTGCCGGCCTGGCGACGCGGCGCACCGAATGGCGCGAACACCTGATCGCGGTGCAGATGGACCCGCTGTCGGAAATCGACCGCTGGTTCGCCGAACTGCGATCAATCTGGGCGCTGCGTCTTGAAGCCCTTGATGACATTCTGACCAAGGAGAACACCAATGACCAAGACATCTGACCTGACGCTGACAACCAGTCGAACCATCGCCGCCACGCCCGAACGGGTGTTCGATGCCTGGCTCGACCCCGCCACGCTGAAACGTTTCATGCGACCTGCCGAGGGCGTTACAATTCCCACCGCGGCGACCGATCCAAAGGTCGGTGGCCGCTTCGACATGGTGATGCAAGTCGGCGAAAATGCTCTGCCACATGGTGGCGTCTACAAAGTCATCGACCGACCCCGTTGCCTCGTTTTCAGCTGGGAAAGCCCGCATTCCGTCGAAGGCAGCGAGGTCAGGCTGGACTTTGTGCCGGCCGATGGAGGCACCCATGTCACCTTGACCCATGTGCGCTTTGCCTCGGTCGAAAGCCGCGACAACCACGCCAAGGGCTGGGATGGCATTTTTTCCGCGCTGGATGCGGTACTGGTAGCGGCATGAGCCCCGATCTGAATATTGTTGCGACGGCGGTCGGGACGATCGCCGCCTTCGCACTGGGGATGATCTGGTTCGGCCCATTGATGTTCGGCCAGGCGTGGGCAGCGGGCAGTCACGCGATCAAACCGCCTGCCCGGCCTCCGGTTCTCGCCATGACCTTGCAGTTCGCGGGCACCGCGGCACTTGCGCTGGTCGTTGGAATGACGGCAACAACCGACGCACTTGGAACCGCGATCGCCGCAATCCTCGCCGCCACCCTGCTGGTCAGCGGGATGGACCTGTTCAGCCAGAAAAGCGGCATTGCGACGCTGATGGACGGTGGCTATGTCATGTGTGCGGGTATCGTCATGATCTTGGCGCAGGGATTGCTTTGAACCAAAGACGGGTCGATTCTTGCGAACCCCAGCGCCGCACTAGGCTCTGATCTCAAGTCCTGACAATCCGGGTCTGAAAGCAGTTGTTGCGGGCAGACCGGACATCGACATAGGCCACCTTTGGGTCGGCGAGCAGAGTCTCCGCATAGGACTCGATCTGATCACGCGGCGTGATCCGCCCGGTGCCGTAGATGATCCGGTGATCGGCGGAATAGCCCTTCAACAGGTAGTCGGACGAAGTCTTCAGGATCGGCGGAGCGCCGTCGCCCTGCCAAGGGGTGCAAGTGTCAGCGCACAAAAAGATCGGGCCGGTTTCGGCGTAGGGTTGTGCTGCCGGGAATGGGCGCGCCGCGAGGACAAGCATTCCGGCATCTTTAGGAACATCGTTCAGGCAACTACGGCACGGCGTGCCTTGCCCGTCGGATACCGACCGCTCGGCAATTTGACCGTAAGCATCGGGGCCGCCATTGCGGACGCGGGCGACAAAGGTCGGATCGTAGGGGGTGACTCGAATGGTCATGTCAGGCCCTCTTGCAGGTGATGCACCAGACATATCGGGCCGCCCCATGACAGGGCGACCCGGATGTTGCGGTATTGTAGCCCTGTCTAGCGCGAAGCGATCTGCGCCAAGAGAGGTGTGATCCGCCGGATCGTCGCCCGCCGGTTCAGCGGTTCCGCGGCCAATGTGTTGACCTTGAGGAAGGATTCGCCATAGCCCTGCACCACCAGATTTTCCGGTGGGATGTTAAAGCTCTCGGTCAGCGCCAGCGCCACCGACTCGGCGCGCCGGTCCGACAGGGCAAGGTTCAGCGCCTCGGAGCCTGTCGCGTCGGTATGCCCTTCGACCAAGAAGATCTCGCGCGGGTTTTCGGCCAGAAACTCCTCGATCAGGATCCCAAGGCGCACCAGCGACCGGGTCGATTCGGGCGGAATCGCCGCAGACCCGCTGGCAAACTTCACGGTATCCAGATCGATCCCCGGCACCTGCTCGCGAACCTGGGCGATTTCGCGGATTTGGCGCAGACTGAACGACCGGTCCAGACGCTGCCCGTCCAGCGCGCGGCGCAATGCGGCGCGGTCGGCGTCGGCAATCGACATTGTGCTGACGCGCGGTGCCGGCAAAGTGCGTACGTCGACCGGGGTCGGCGCATAGGTCACATCGTCGAACAGCTGAATCTGGGTGCCGTCGTCCAACACGCGGGCCCGTCGCAGAACCCTGCCGCGACTGTCCTTGATCGTCACGATCTGGCTGCCGTCGGTGCGCGTCAGGACTGTCCGTGTCGAACCGTCGGCAAAATTCTCGGTGCGTTCGCCCATGCCGGCCTGACGCAATAGCGCGTCATCGTCGCGATAGATCGTATAGCCGTTGTCGCCGCGGGTCACGACCCGGTCGCCGGTGTTGGCAACAACCCGGTCCCCATTGCGCAGGACCGATCCGATTGCAACAGCGCCAATCCCGACCAGCAACGCCTTTTCAAAATTGGAAAGGCCAGAGCGTGAAGATGTTTCGGCAGCCGCAGCAGCTGGTGCGGCAAGGGTGACAGCAGTGGAAAAGTCCTCGTCGCTGGTGCGCACGGTCTCGGCGGTGATCTCGGTTTCGGTCACGTCGGCTATGGGCGTCGCGCTTTCTTCCGCTGCCGCAACCGGCTCTTCATTGGTGTCAGTTTCGCTGAGTGTGGGATCTTCGCCTGACGCGATCGCCGCCTCAGAGGCCTGACGTGCAGCATCGTCCTCGGCCAGGACTTCCGGGGTTTCCACCAGAGGAACTACATCGGCAGTTGCCGCGGCATCAGCTTCTGCTTGCGTGGCAGCAGCGGCATCGGCCTCTGCAGCGTCAGCCTCTGCTTGCGCCGTTGCAGCCGCGTCTTCTTCGGCTTGCGCGGCAGCCGCAGCGTCGGTGTCTGCCTGTGCAGCGGCATCAGCCTCCGCTTGCGCGGCTGCGGCGGCGTCTTCGTCGGCTTGTGCGGCAGCGTCGGCATCA
>JBBKXP010000221.1:0-10625 GCA_037969545.1 Paracoccaceae bacterium
CAACGTGCTGACCCGGCTGATCGAACCCAAGTCAGGGCAGGTCAGCATCGGCGGCGTTGCGGTTGCGGCGATGGACCTTGCGGCGCTGCGCGGACTGTTTTCGGTCGTCTCGCAGGAAAGCGCGCTTTTTGACGAGACCCTGCGCGACAACATCGTGCTCGGGCGCACCGATATCAGTGATGAGCAGCTTGACGGCGTTCTGCGGGCCGCCCATGTCGCCGATTTCCTGCCCAATCTGCCAGATGGTCTGGACAGTCCCGCAGGACCGCGCGGTTCGGCCCTGTCAGGCGGCCAGCGGCAGCGCGTCGCGATCGCCCGCGCACTGTTGCGCGACACGCCCGTCCTGCTGCTGGACGAGGCGACTAGCGCGCTTGACACCAAGTCCGAGGCGATCGTTCAGGAGGCGCTGGAAAAACTGTCCCAAGGCCGCACGACCCTCGTCATCGCCCATCGCCTGTCCACCGTGCGCCGGGCCGACAAGATCGTGGTCATGGACAAAGGCCGCGTCGTCGATCAGGGCACGCATGACGAACTGCTTGACCGGGGCGGCATCTATGCTGACCTTTACCACCTGCAATTCGAGAACGAAGCCGAGGGATAGCCATGCGCAGCGTTTTGTCGATCACCGGGGCCGACCGGGAACAGTTTCTGCAAGGTCTCGTCAGCAACGACGTGGCAAAGGCGAAGGGCGGCATCGTCTATGCTGCCATGCTGACGCCACAGGGCAAGTACATCGCCGATTTCTTTCTGATCGGGCAGGACGACCGCATCCTGCTGGATGTCGACGCCGGGCATGCCCCGGCCCTTGCCCAGCGGCTCGGGTTGTACAAACTGCGCGCCGATGTGCAGATCACGCCGAGCGATCTGACGGTATCACGGGGGTTGGGTGCGCCACCGGAGGGGGCCCTGACGGATCCGCGTGATCCGGCACTTGGCTGGCGGTCATATGGTGGCGGCGACAGCGGCGATGCGACCGACTGGGACGCCGTTCGGGTTGCCCATCTGGTCCCCGAGTCAGGGATCGAACTGACCCCCGAAACCTATATTCTCGAGGCCGGGTTCGAACGCCTGCACGGCGTCGATTTCCGCAAAGGTTGCTATGTCGGGCAGGAAGTTACGGCGCGGATGAAACACAAGACCGCGCTGAAAAAGGGTCTGGTCCGCGTTGCCATCGACGGCGCCGCAGTTGCAGGAGCCGAGATTCTGACGGATGGCAAACCGGCCGGCACGCTGCATACTGTCGCCGGTGATCGTGGCATTGCCTATCTGCGGTTCGACCGGGCGACCGGGGACATGCAGGCAGGCGCTGCGACCCTGCGGCTGATCGATTAGGCCAGAAACGCGAATCTTTTGGCGAGCATGGCCCAGGTCGCTTCGCAATTCGCGCTTAGCACCACGCCGTCGCTGCGGGCGACGGTATAGTCCGCCCCGTCCAGAAACCGCGACACACCGCCCGCACGCTGCACCGCTAAAACCCCGGCGGCGTGGTCCCAGGGATGGGCGAACGGGCCGCTCATCACCCAGTCGACGTGGCCCTGCGCCAGCATCCGGTATTCGTGACAGGAACAACGCAGCGAGGTGAGGCGGGCAAAAGCCGGGATATGGGCGACAAGGCGAGCCTGTGTCGGTTTGTCGAACAGGCCAAAAGGGGCGTAGCCCGACATGCGGGCGGGATTGGTTTCGGCCGACACCGCCAAGGTCTGTCGGATGCCGTTGGCCTGCACCATCACTGCCGGACCATCCGCGGTCGCTGTGATCCAGTCGTCCATCACCGGGTCGTAAAGCAGCGAAAATATCGGGCGACCGGCCTCGGTCACCGCCAGGATGACGCCGAATGTCGTCAGTCCCTTGGCAAAATTCCAGGTGCCGTCGACAGGATCGACGATGATGAGCGTTGTCGCGGATGCAAAGCTTGACGCGCGTGACGGATCGGCAGCGATGCCTTCCTCGCCCAGCACTGTGACTTCTGGCCAGTCGCGAGCCAGCCGGGCAGTGATCTGCGCCTCGGCCTCGGTATCGGCAACGGTGACAAGATCGGTCGGCCCGGATTTGACGGCGACATCGGCAACGGCAAGGGCGCGGAAACGCGGCATGATCCGGTCACGGGCGGCTTCGCGGACAGCGGCGATCAGCAGGTCGACCCGGATTGCGTCCATGTTCATGTTTTGAGGTTCTCTTGGCCCAAAAATATGCCTGCCGAAAGCTTCGACGGCAACATCGCGAACCGGAACGCCGCGGTCACTCAGGCCCGCTCGACATACTCGGACAGTTCGGTATTCACCACGATATCCTCGTCGGTGCCGACGAACGGCGGGATCATGACGCGCACGCCGTTGTCCAGGATTGCGGGTTTGAAACTGTTGGCAGCGGTCTGGCCTTTGACCACCGGCTCGGTCTCGACCACCTTGCAGATCACCTTGGCGGGCAGGGTCACGTTCAGCGCCTCGTCACCATAGTATTCGATATGCACCGTCATGCCGTCTTGCAGAAACGGGCGACGGTCGCCGAGAATGTCGGCGGGCAACGCGATCTGTTCATAAGTTTCGTTGTCCATGAAGGTCAGCATGTCGTCGGATTCGAACAGAAACTGCTGGTCCTTCTGATCCAGTCGGACCTGTTCGACCTTGTCGGCGCTGCGGAACCGTTCGTTCAGCTTGCGTCCGTCGCGCAGGTTCTTCATTTCGACCTGGGCAAATGCGCCACCCTTGCCGGGTTTTACATGGTCGCATTTCACGGCGACCCACAGACCGCCGTCGTGTTCAAGAACGTTGCCGGGGCGGATTTCGTTACCATTGATTTTGGCCATGATTCTACTTTGTCAAAAAAGTGGCGACGACTTGATCGCGATATGACCGACCCTATATCTGGCAGGGCTTTGCGCCGCAAGCTAACTAAATATGCCTCTAATCGCACCGGAGCTATGCACAAGAAGCATGGCTGCCATTCCAAAAGAGAACCCCCGAATCAGTTTGAAACGGGCATAAAGCCCGGACTGCCAAAATCACAAGAGCAAAAAGAACCAAGGACGGAAAATGAAAGATTTCATCGACGGCACCGCTTTCAACAACGAACAGGGCAACCGCGCACGCAAGCTGTTTGCGGCCGTTGTTCTGGCTGCGTTGGACGATGCCATAGCCGACGACAAGAAATACGGCAACGGACCCGAGCAGATCGCCCGCTGGGCGCGGTCGCGGGACGGCCGTGAAGTGTTGTCGTGCGCCGGGATCGACCCGAACGAACGGGTGGTCACCGGCCTGATGGATTTCGTCGGCAAAGGTGTGCGCACCTCGGTCGCGCTGTCGCGCGAAGAAAGTGAACGTCGCCACGCCGCCGAACTGGCCGCAGAAGCTGCCTGAGATTTCCCGAGACTCGCCGCGGCGGGACGATAAAACGCGGCCCTCTGCGCAGGTCGCGTTTTTTTTGGCTTAGCCTCCCGCGAACATGATCCCGAAAATCACCACCGGCGCGGCCTCGGCCAGGGCCAGCAGGCCGATCAGCGCCCGCATCCAGCGCCCTTTGAAGCGGCGCCACAGGATTGCGCACAAGACCAGCGACACGCCAATCTCGACCGGTCCGACGAAGTTGCCATAGTGGCGCCAGTCCCAATAGCTGACCGGGCTGTGAAAGACCCACGTGGTCAGGGGCCAGAAATGCGCCCGGGCATCATCGTTGTGCAGGGTGAAGTCAAAGACCAGATGCAGCAGCGCCGCCGCGCAGAGCACCGTTGCCCAGCGCGATTTCGCGATCAGCGCAACGGCCAGCGCGATGCCCCAGAGCACAAACGAATTGTCGACCCGAAAGATCGCCTGCCAGCTGTCAGAAAAATACATCCGCCCAAAGACGTCACGCGCCGGTGTGCCGACAACATTCAGTTGCCAGCCAACCAACAGATAGAGCGACAGATCCGGAATCAGTCCACCGGCCAACGCCGATGCGGTGACCCGGGATTCGTCGGGGCGACCGAAGACGGCGAGGCCCATGATCAAGTGCGATGGTGTATTCATGATCTTTCCTCGCGCCTTGTGCCCGCCTATGAACCTGACCTAAAGGGGGCGGCATGGCCAAGGCAATCATGATCCAGGGCGCAGGGTCCAACGTGGGGAAATCCCTGTTGGTTGCGGGGTTGTGCCGTGCGGTTTTCCGGCAGGGCCTGTCGGTCGCGCCGTTCAAGCCGCAGAACATGTCCAACAATGCGGCCGTCACCGCCGACGGCGGCGAAATTGGCCGGGCGCAGGCGTTGCAGGCCCGTGCGGCGGGCCTTGTGCCGCTGGTCGACATGAACCCGGTGCTGCTCAAGCCTGAAACGGATATTGGGGCACAGGTGATCGTGCAGGGAAAACGCTTTGCCACCCTCAAGGCGCGGGATTACGGGGCGATGAAGGCAACGCTGCTACCGCATGTGCTGGACAGTTTCCGCCGGCTGTCCGCCAGTCACGATCTGATCATCGTCGAAGGTGCCGGCAGCCCGGCCGAAGTCAACCTGCGGGCTGGCGACATTGCCAATATGGGCTTTGCCAGCGCCGCCGGGGTGCCTGTGGTGCTGGTCGGTGACATTGACCGGGGCGGCGTTATCGCGCAGCTGGTCGGCACCCACGCAGTGCTGCCGGATACCGATCGCGCCCTGATCAAAGCTTTTGCGATCAACAAGTTCCGGGGCGATCCTGCACTGTTTGTCGAAGGAGCGCGGATCATCGCCGAACGCACGGGTTGGGCCGATCTGGGCATCCTGCCGTGGTTTGCCGATGCCTGGCGGCTACCAGCCGAGGATGCGATGGATATTGCCAGCCGCCCTGGTGGCCCGCTGAAGATCGTCGTGCCGCGCCTTGGTCGGATGGCGAATTTCGACGACCTCGATCCGCTGGCGGCAGAGCCGGAAGTCAGCGTGCACATCGTCGAAGCCGGCCGTCCGCTACCCGGTGATGCTGATCTGGTGCTGATCCCGGGCAGCAAATCGACCATTGCCGACCTGGCAAATTTCCGCGCACAGGGCTGGGACATCGACCTTGCCGCGCATCGGCGTCGCGGCGGGCATGTTCTGGGCATCTGTGGCGGCTATCAGATGCTGGGCCATTGGATCGATGATCCCGAGGGGATCGAAGGGGAACCGGATCGGGTGCCGGCCCTTGGATTGCTGGACGTCGTCACAGTGATGACGCCGCAAAAGCGGCTGGTGCTGACGCAGGCAACGTATCTTCAAACCGGCGACGCGGTGGATGGGTATGAGATCCACATCGGTCAGACCGACGGCCCTGACCGAACGCGTGGTTGGCTGGATATCGGCGGTCGCAGCGAAGGGGCGGCGAGCGCCGATGGCCGGGTGCGCGGCTGTTACCTGCACGGGCTGTTTGCTGCTGACGGTTTCCGGCGGGCGTTTCTGCAAGGTCTGGGGGCGACAGTCAGTGGTGCCGATTATGATGCCGGGGTCGAGGCGACGCTGGATGCGTTGGCTGACCATGTGGCGACGCATCTTGACATCAACCGGATTGTTGGATTGGCCGAACCCGTTTAGGGAGAGTCAGGAGCGTTATCCAAACACTTGATTTCTATTCGAATTCCTGACTATTGACTACGCGGTAGATCTCGCGCCGGACCAGTTTTCGCACGTTGCGCGTGATCCGTTCGCCCAATTCGCCCTGCAGTTCCTGACGCACGATCTGGGACACCATGTCGCGCAGGGCGCCTTCATCAATCATCCCGTCGTCCAAGTAGGACGACAGATCGTCGTCGCCGTCGGCCCCGCCATTGTCGCGGCGCTGGCCAAGAACGTCTTTTGAGTCTTCTTCGAGATCATCCTGATGATCATCGTCCGAGTCAGGTACGGCCGCATCTTGAAAATCACCTTCAGGCGATTCTTCGGTTGCGTCTTCGATGGGTTCACCTTCGTCCAAAGGCTCTGACGGCACGACCAGTTCGTCTTCAAAAGGGTCGTCCTCAACAGATTCCGGCTCGACGAGTTCGGCATCGGATGCTTCCGGGTCAGCGGTTCGGCGATGCATCCTGATCGAAACGTCAGACCAGACTTCGGATGGTTTCACCTCGCTTCCGTCCGGTTCGAATTCGTCGGCCTGCATTGTCACTGCCGCCTCGAGTTCGGCGATTGTCGCCTCGAGTCGCGAAAGGCTGCGATCGCTGGGTGGCCTCGCGAGAGCCGGTTCAGTCACCGGCGACAGATCGGGTCCGGCAGCCGTTTCGTCCGGGTCATCGCTTTCAACGACCCGCAGGGCGTGGGTCAGGACAAACCGGTCAGGGTCAGTCGCGTCGAGTTCATCGTCATCGGACAACGATTCGGCTTCTGGAACCTGCCGGGGCGGACTGCCGCGGCCGCTTTCAGACACAAGTCTGCGGATAGAGGACAGAACATCCTCGATATCGACGATCTTAACCGGGTCGGACATTTATTATCCTGCATTGGCCTCGGACACATCATAGCCGCTGTTCGTCAAGCAAACAACAGATAGCGCGGCTTTGAACTATTCCTTGCCGATGGCCCGCAACACCCTGTCAAGCGCCTGCCCTTGGGTCGATGTGACGGTTGGCGCATCCTTGACCAGATTGTAATAGGCGGCAGGGTCATAGATCTGCACCGGCAGTCGCAACCGTTCGGCGGTCAACAAACCCATCGAAGCAAGTACGGTGTAACTTGCCGTCACTTCGTCGGCGGCGGCAGTGATCAGGTTGGCCTGCGCGTCCAGTTGTATCTGTTCAGCGTTCAGCACATCCAGCGTGGTGCGGGCACCCAACGCGGCCTCTTCGCGCACACCTTGAAAGGCCTGCAGCGCGGCACGCACCTGCCGGTCGGACGCGTCGAGCCGCGCCCGCGCGACGCTGAGCAACGCATAGGCGTTGCCGACGTTCTGCTGCAGATTCAGGCTTGTCGTGTGCAGCCCGGCACGCTGCGCATCGCGCCGCGCCATGGCCTGCCGCATCAGCGCCGACAGCCTGCCGCCCTGATAGATCGGACCGCTGGCGGTCAAACCGATTTCTGCGCCAGTGTTGAAATCCTGCGTGATCCCAATCCGCCCGTTCAGCGTGACGGTGGCCTTCATCGCCGCATCCGCCCGCCGGATATTGAGTTCGGCCGCCGATACATCGTGCTGCCCCGCGAGAATGAGCGGATGATTTTGCACCGCATAGGCCTTGGCCTGATCGACGCTCTGGCTGACCGGTGCGACCGGTGCCGGTTGCAGGTTTGACGGCGATCGTCCGACCGCGACGCGGTATTCCTCGACCGCCTGGGCCAGATTACCTTGCGCGGCGGCAAGTTCGCTGCGGGCCAGCGCAAGGCTCGATTCGGCAAGCGATACATCGGTTCTGGTGACTTCGCCGACCTCAAAGCGGTCTTGGGCGGCGCGGAATTCCTGGGTGATGACGCGCACGTTGTTCTGGCGAAGTGTGACGACCTCTTGGGTGGTGCGCACATTCTGATAGGCCTGAACCGCCCGCAGCAGAATCTGTTGTTCAATGTTTACAAGGGATTGCCGTGTGGACAGCACCACTTCTTTCTGGGCTTCGATGGCAAACTGGCTGGCCCCGAAGTCGAACAGGAGCAGCTCGGCCGAAATCGCCACCTGGCCATTGATCAGATCGGACCCGGGAACGCGTGGCTCTGCAATCGTCGCGGTCGCGACCCAACCGATGATCGGCATCAGCGACGACGTGGCAATCGCGACGTCTTCGTCTGCGGCCCGCAACAGGGCCCGGTTCTGTTCGAGCAGGCCAGAGTGTTCATAGGCAAAGGCCAGCGCATCACCCAGGGTTTCGGCGCGCGCACCGGAGCTGACCAGTGCCAGCATCATCGTCACTACGGCAGTCCGGCCGATAAACCTGTTCATGCTGTCCCCCTTGTTCCACGTATGTCTGCTGATACGTCGCTCGCGCCGAACCGATCACTCAACCGGTTGGTCAAAGGGCAAACGCAGCTTGTTTCTTGAATCCATCCAGTACCGGCGCACCGGCGTTGAATGCATACCGCCAGTTGAGCGCGCCGTCGATCTTGTATCCGATCCGCACCACGCCCAAGGCCGCTTCGGCAAAAATCGCGGCGATCCGGCCGCCGTCCTTGAGTTGCGCGACCAAAGATTCCGGCACCACTTCGACGGCCCCCTGCAGCATGATGACATCATAGGGTCCGGATTTCGCCGCCCCATCGGCCAATGCCCCCTGCATCACGGCAGCATTGTCGATCCCTTGTTCGGACAGGATCGCCTGCGCCTCGGCGGCGCGGTCCGCGTCCGCCTCGACGGCGACGACGAATTCGGCCATCTGGGCCAAAACGGCGGTCGAATAGCCCAGGCCACAGCTCAAATCCAGCACCACGTCGCCGGGTTGAATATCCAGCGCATCCAGCATCTTGGCCAGGGTGCGTGGTTCAAGCATGACCTGACCGCCGCCAAGGTCCAGATTTTCACCAACATAGGCGGCTTCGCGCAGGGCCGACGGCACATAGACCTCGCGCGGAATTCTCAGCATGGCCTCGATGATCGGAAATTTTGTCACATCCGAAGGCCGGACCTGGGTGTCGACCATCATGATGCGGCGGGTTTCATAGTCTGCCACGGGCTAAACTCTTTCGCTCATAATCCTAGGCAAGTTGATGCCATAGTGTGCTGTCAACGGCAACGCCTGATGGTGCGGACGAGGCTCAGGCAAGCGATTGATCAAGGCCGCGCATGTCGCGTCGCCCAAGCAGGGCCAGCGCGATGCCGGTTTCATCGCCGATGGCCTGCCAAAGCTGGTCCAATCCAGCGGCCCCCCCGGCGGCCAACGCAAACAGCAGGGGTCGCCCCAGAAAGACGTATGACGCGCCCAAGGCGTAGGCCTTGATCACGTCCTCACCGCAGCGCAATCCGGAATCGTAGAACAGCGGGTAGGCGGGGCCGACCGCAGCGCGGATATCGCGCAACGCAAAGATCGGCGGTGGCGCACTGTCGAGTTGTCGGCCGCCGTGACCGGACACCTGCACCGCATGGACCCCCGCCTGTCGCAGCCGTTGCGCATCGTCCGGGTGCAGTAAGCCCTTGACCACCAGTTGCCCGGCCAGGCGTCGCGCAACCGCGCCAGAATATCCCAATCGGCGCTGGCCCGGCTGGCTTTGCGGTCAATGGCCGGATTCGGTGGCGTGAAATTTGCCATCTTCGGGCGGCCATGCCGCAATGTCGTCAGGGACCAACGTGGATGCAAGGCCAGATCGACCAGTTGTGCCGGGCCCAGCCGGAACCGCATGGTGAAACCACGGCGCAATTCGCGCGGGCGACGGCCAACCTCGTGGACGTCGACGGTCAGGACCAACGTACGATAGCTGGCCGCGTTTGCGCGGTCTATCAGCCCTTAGTGTGGCTGCCGTCGCCGCTATGATAGAGCTGAAACCTCGCATGGCCCTCGGCAGTTTCGATGATCTGTTCCAGCGGCGTCGACGCCATGGTCGACACGCCCAGCGGCACATGATCGCGGGCCGTCAACTGCGCCAGCATCCGGTCGGCACCCGGACAGACCAAATTGCACATGCCCATCGGGGCGATGCCATAGGGACGGCGGGCTGCGTGGTCAAAGACCTGCACGCCCAGTTCGCGCTGCGCGACATTAACCAGAAAGCGGGGACTCAGGCGAATATCCGCCAAGGCACGCGCCTTCAACGCCGCGCCGTGTCCCTGCCCCGCCGTGCCCCGCCGTGCCGTGCCGTCGATATAGTCGAACACCATTCCCGGCAACCGCCGCCGGGCCAGACGGCGGGCATCGTCACTGCTGTGGAGGGCGCTCAGGCGCGGACCGCTTGCATGAACCGGTCGCGGATCACCACCGGGTCCATCGTGATCACCGGCACCTTGATATTGCCGCTGGTACATTTGCACACGATCACGGTCATTGTCTTGCTGGCAATCGCGTCTTTCAGCACCTTGCCGGTGTCCTTGGCCTGACATTCTATGACGTTGTCGCAGCCGCAGGCCGTCGCCACCGCCGCCAATGAAGTCTTTCGCCCGGCATAGGTCGGCTGGTCGCCGGTCGAGCCGTAACTGCCGTTGTCGATGATCAGCAGGATGAAATTGTCGGCGGTATTGTTGGCGATGGTCGGCAGGGTGCCGAAGTTGGTCAGGACCGAGCCGTCGCCATCGATGGAAATCACCGTCTTTGATTGCGCCAAAGCTAGCCCCAGACCGATCGACGAGGCCAGTCCCATCGTCCCCAACATGTAGAAATTTGTCGGCTGATCGTCGATCAGGTGCAGTTCCTGACTGGGCAGGCCGATGTTGCAGACAACCAGTTGGTCGCGCAGGATCGGGGCAATGTCGCGCAGGACTTCGGAGCGGATCATTCCTGATCTCCCTTCCAGAAAGACGCGTCCGTCAGGATCGCCACGGGTTTGTTGCACATGAAGGTGTGTTTCAGGATCGCATCGAATTCGTCGGCGTCGCTATCCCGATGAAAATGATATGTCGGGATATGCAGTTGCGCCAGCAGCGCCTTTGTATGCACCGCCATTTCAACCTGACAGGCCACGGGTTCGCCCAGTTCGCCGCGATAACTGATCAGCATCGGCAGCGGCATCCGGTAGAACTGGGTCAGGGTGACAAGGGTGTTGATCGTCACGCCGATGGCTGTGTTCTGCATGATGATTGCGGGCCGCTTGC
>JBBKXP010000222.1:0-5829 GCA_037969545.1 Paracoccaceae bacterium
CGGCGCGGGCCAGTGTCGTGCGGACATCGGCGGGGGCGCCGACATGGGTCACGTCGGGCAGTTCTCCCAGAACCCCGATGCCGGATGACGGCACCTGCACATTGGTTTCACCAAGGTTCAGCACCCCGGCGATGCGGGCACCGCCGGCCAATGGTCCGTCGACGCCGATCTGCCCGTTGACGGTGGTTTCGTACAAACTGGGGTCGCGCAGCACGATGTTGTCCAGCCGTACCGTCAGGTTGGCGTTGTTGGGTGACGCCAGCCCGACCGGTCCGTTGACCGCGATCCGCCCGCCGCTGGGCACCTGACCGCTGACATCGACCTGGGCGCTGCCATTGTTGAGCGTGATCGTGGCCGCGATCCCTTCCAGTGCCTGCCCGAGGGTCGGGGCGGCCAATCGCGCATCGGTGGTGCGCAGGGTGCCGCTGATCGCGTTCAGCGACGCGGTGCCGTTCATCGCCAGATCAAAGGTCGCCTCGCCGCGCAGGCGCCGCGGCTCCAGTATCTGATTGAGCAGTCCCAGCGGTGCCGCGCCCGTCGCGTTCAGCGCAAGATTGCCGCTCGCGCCGATCTGGCCGGTGATGGTGGCCCGGGTGCCGCCCGGCCCAGTCGCATTGGTGTCGACGGTCCATGATCCGTTCGCGGCACGGTCCGCCGTGCCGGTGGCGGTGACCGGGCCGCTCAGTTCATTGGTCACGACGCCGATATCGCGCAGGGTGGCGTCGAAACGCCCCTGTCCGGCGCCACTGTCAGCACCGTTCAGATCGCCGGTGATCCGCAGGTTGGGGGTGCGGATTGACAGGTCGGCGACGTTCAAACCGCCGCTTTGCGGGCGGCTTATCCGGCCGCTGGCCTGCCCGTCCCCGGCAATCAGCGCGTCAACTGTCGGGATCCCGACCCCCAGATTGCCGGTACTGGCATCCAACGCCAGATCGAAGGAACTGAAATCGCCCGCCAATGTGCCGCTGACGGCGGCGTCGACGGACCCGCGCAGGCGCTGGCCGGCAAGTGCGGCAAAGCGTGACAGGTCGTCGCTACGGGCGGCTGTGGTGATATCGAACGATGCAGCCTCGGCGCTGCGGGTGGTTTGCAGTGTCAGTTTCGCCCCCATCCCTTCGGCGACCGCTTCGGCCTCGATCGCCCCGCCGGGGCTGCGGGTGCCGCTGGCGGTCAATGTGGCAGGGCCAGATGCCCCGGACAGGGCGGGGGCGAGGTCGGTCAGGTTCATGCTGACGTTGGCGCGGTCGCCGGTCGGTGCGATACTGACATCGGCCAGCAGCGACAGGGCAGGGGTGCGGATTGCCAGGCTATTGACGGCATAGATGTCGCCATCCCGGACCGCCTGCAGCGTCAGGTTGCCGGCACCGCGCAACAGCGGATCAAGTTGCGCTATGCCCACACCTAAATCGCTGGTCTGCCCTGTGATCCCCAGATCAAGGCTGGTCAGATCAGCCGCGATACGGCCTGCAACCTGCAGCGCCGCGCCGCCGCGCAGGTCCTGACCGCTGATCGCGGCAAACCGGGTCAGGTCGGCGGCGTCAAGTTTGGTGTCGATGTCAAAACTGGCAGCAGCGTCATCACTGCGGGCAGTTATGGTCAGGTCGGCGGCGGCGGCTGTTGCAGTGCCGCTAATCAGGATCGCCCCGGCGTCCTTGCGTTCAAGGTCGGCATGCACCGTTGCTGGGCCGGTCAAGTCGGGCAAGACCAGACCGATATCGGCAATCTGCAGATCGGCGATAGCGCGGCTTGCTCCGCTGGTCAGATCGATATCGGCGCGCAAATCGACGGCCGAGGTGGTGATGGTCAGCCCGTCGACCCGGGTGCCATCTGCGTCGCGTGCCGCCTGCATCGCAATGGTGCCGGCACCGCGCAACAGCGGGTCGAGCTGGACGATGCCGGTGGCCAGATCGGTGGTCGTGCCGCTGATGTCGGCACTGAAACTGCGATCCAGCGGGGTCACGGTGCTGACAATCGTCAGGTCAGCCGCCCCGGCCAGCGCCTGCCCGGTCAGGACGGCAAAGCGCGACAATGCTTCGGCCTCAAGGGTCAGGGTGGTGTCGGTGCGCAGGCCCTCGTCGGGCCCGGCAATGGTGCCGTCAAGGCGGGCGGTGACCCCCGGCCCTTTAAGGGTGAATTCGTCGAGGATCACCGGTTCGCCTTCCTGACGCCGGAACACGACCGTGCCGTCGATTTGGTCGCCAAAGGCGTCGGCCATTCCGGCATCGTTCAGGGTCAGCCCGGTCGCGCCATAGGTGATGTCGCCCGCGATCTGACCGATGGCCGCCCCTTCGGATGGGGTGATCAGGCCGATGCCGTTCAGCGTCAGCCGGTCGATCCCCAACCCCGGGCGGTCGAACTGGTTCAGCACGGTGGACACGGTCCACTTGTCGCTGGCGGCAGCGTCGAATTGCAGATCAAGGCTGGCCGATTGGACGAATGTTTCCGGCCCGGTCAGCGGCAGCAGAACCGGGTTGCCATCGGGATTGCCAAGACTGCCGGTCAGGCCAAAGCTTTCCGGCCAGCCTGCGGCACCGATCACGGCCGCGCCCGCCAGTTGCAGCGACTGGGTCCGCAAGTCGAGCTGGTCCAGAATGATCCGGCCTTCGCCGTCACGCTTGCCTTGGGTGATCAGGGCGACATCCGAGCCGAAAAAGGCGCGGTATTCGGGCGCGAACAGGGCGGTCACGTCGCCGCCGACATCCAGCCGGAACTGCCGTTCAGGGGTGGCATCCTCGGCTTCGCCCGTCACCGTCACCAGGCCGAATTCGCCCTGCAGGCGTTCGGTGCCATCGGTGGCGATCAGCAGGCTGGCACTGTAGTCGGTGACCGGCGCGGTGCCGTCCAGCGACAGGCGGACCGACGGTTTTCCAGGCAGGTCCAGCAGACGGGCGACGATGCCGTCCTCGGCCTCGACCAGGTTCATTGTCAGGCCCAGAATCTGGGTGCTGTTGGAATAGCTGGCCGAGATGTCAAAGGCGCCGGTCTGACCGTTCAGGCGTTCGGCGCTGATGGTCGCACTGCCTTCACCACCCGAAAGGCCGACTGTGCCGGTCAGGCGCAGGTCGATGGGTTCACCCAGCAAGGGGGCGCCCAAAGCGATGGTGTCGACGGCAAGGGTGCTGATTTCGACAGATACCGGCAGGTCGGGCAACTGGAATGGCTTTGCCTCGGCATCCGGCAGGTTTGTGTCCGCGGTGGGCAGGCGGGCAATTTCGATCCGGGACGCCGACATTTCCTCGATCTGGATGGCGCCGCGCAGCAGGGCGGATCGGTCCCAGTCAAATACCACGCCTTCGAGGGTCAGCCAGATACCATCGGCATCGGCCACGGTCAGCTTGTCGATGGTCGCGCGGGAACTGAGCGCCCCGGCAAAACCGTAGATCAGGACTTCGCGCCCGGTGCCCGACAGGTTGTCGCTGATCAGGCTGGCCAGATAGGATTTGTCGGCCTCCTCCTGCGCGGTGCCCTGGGCGGCAACGGCAAAGGGCGCGACCAGCAGCCAGAGGATCAACAGGACGCGCATCAGAACGACTGCCCGATGCCGATGTAAATCTGCACGCCGCCGCCGGCATTCGCGCCCGAGACCGGCGTTGCCAGATCAAGGCGGATCGGGCCGATGCCGGTGTCGTAGCGAAGGCCAAGTCCGGCCCCGGCATGATCGTCACCACCGGTCAGCGGCGTCGAACTTTCACTGACATAGCCGTAGTCGTAGAACCCGACGATGCCGATCTTCTGGCTGACCTTGACCCGCGCCTCGAGCGAGGCCGTGAACAGTGACCGCCCACCGATGGTGGTGCCGCCGACATCGACGCCCAATGACTGATAGTCCTGGCCGCGCACGGTATCGCCGCCGCCGGAATAGAACAGGAAATCGGCCGGGGCATTCGCCGCCGCCGCCCGCAGCACCGATCCGACCTGCCCCCGGAAGGCCAGCGTCAGCCGATTGTCCGCCCCAAAGCTGCGGTAAATCCGCCCGTCGGCATAAAGGCGGCCGCCGCTGTCCGATCCGGAAATGCCGATAAACGGCGTCACTTCGGCATTGATATAATATCCCGCCTTGGCATCCAGCGGATCGTCGCGCCGGTCAAGTTCGCCGGTGATCGGCACGGTCAGAACGCTGTAGTTGCGCAGGCCCAGCCCGTCGTCGACCTCGGCGGTCAGAAACCCGATACCACCGCTAACCGTGAGATCCTTGCCGATCAGCCGGGTCAGGTCGGTTTCGACGCTGAACTCGCGCAGAAAATAGCTTGGTTCGTCAAGTTGTTGCAGTTTGGCATCGACATAAAGATCGGTGTCGATGTTGAATGTGCGCGGGCGCAGGAAACTGGCGGCAAGGGTGTAATCTAGCCCGCCTGTGGCGCCACCGATCCCTGCCACCTCGGCATCGAAACGCAGCCGTTCGGCGCCGCCCAAAATGTTGCGGTGCAACCAGTAGCCCGACAGCGCCAAACCTTCGACCGACGAAAGTTCGGCCCCAAACCCCAGACGGCGGGGCTTTTGTTCGACCAACTGCACCTCGAACGGCAGGGTGTTTCCGGGGCCGATGGTGTCGGATTCGACCATGGCGACGGATGAAAATGCGCCGGTGCGGCGCAACCGGGCGGCGGCACGCTCCACCGCGTCCGGGCTGTAGACCTCGCCGCTCGGCAGGCCGGCGATATCCACGATCCGGGCCGTACGGACATCGCGATTACCGGTGACGGCCAGCCGGCCAAAGGTCAGTTGCGGCCCCGGCGCGATTGTCACCTGCACGTCCAGCAGGTCGCCGGGATGGCGGGCCGTGATCTGTTGCCCAGCCGCGGCGGCCTTGGCATGGCCATCTTCGGCCCAGGCCGTGACGCTGGCATCAACGGCCTCGCGAATCGTGCTGGATCTGGCGATTTCGCCGCGACCAAAGGCGGCGGGTAACTCGGTCCCGGGGGCCAGCGGCGCAATCGCGGTCTGTCCAAAGGTAAAGCGGGGGCCGGGGGTGACGCGCATGGTGACACTGGTCAGCGTCGTCGGCGCATCCAGCGGAGCGATACCGGCAGCCTCGCGGCCGTCAAGCAGGATCGACACCGTGCCGCCATAGTAGCCGTCGGCGTAAAGTCCGGTCAGCAGGCGGGGGTAATCGGCGCTGGCGGCGGCAACGTAATCCTGGACCGATGTGGCGCCGTCAGCCTGCAGCGCCAATAGCAGCGACGCGCCCTCGAGGCTGCGCGTCAGGCCTTCTTCGGCAGCGTCGACCAGCAGCCTGACCTCTTGTGCCCGCACATCCGTGGACAGTGAGGTCGCCACTATCAGTCCCAGTGAAAGGGCGATCATGCGCACGTGACGTTTCCCCTGCTGTTCTTGACCGCCCGGCGGCTTTGACCGCGCTTTGAATGCTGTTAGCGTAAATTCTGCGTTAATAAAACGCCTTGAATGGGTTTGAGTTCCCTTTGTGATCGGTCCGGGTAATCGGGCTGGACAAAGTCCGGTGGATTCGGCGACGATCCGCCGATGTTCGACGGGTTTACCAGGTTCGATAAGGCGCTGGACGGTGTCACCATTCACGGGGTGCGCGGCGGGTCCGGGCCGCCGCTGCTGTTGCTGCACGGCTATCCGCAGACCCATGTCATGTGGCACCGTGTCGCGCCGCGGCTGGCGCAGGACCACACCGTGATCGCCGCCGATCTGCGTGGCTATGGCCGATCGTCCAAGCCCGCCAGCAGCCCCGATCATGCGCCGCATTCCAAGCGGGCGATGGCCAATGACATGGTCGCCCTGATGGCGCATTTCGGGTTTGACCGTTTTGCGGTTTGCGCCCACGACCGCGGGGCGCGGGTGGCGCATCGGCTGGGGATGGAT
>JBBKXP010000223.1:0-2526 GCA_037969545.1 Paracoccaceae bacterium
CGATCCACGCTGCCTGCGAGGACTACCGTGCCGCCGCGACCATCGACATTGCCCACGACGACGCGGACGGTAGCCGAAGGCTGGCGATGCCGGTGCAGGTTTTGTGGGGCGCGAATGGGGTGATCGCCGCCGAATTCGACGCGCTGGCGCTATGGCGGCTGCGGGCCGGCGATGTGCGCGGCGCCGCCATCGGCAACGGCCATTATATTGCCGAGGAAGCCCCGGATGCCTTGCTGGCCGAACTGCTGCCGTTTCTGGCCGAAAACGGATCGGCGGGATAGTCGACCGCGCTCAGGTACAGCCCATCCGGCGGGCAGACCGGACCGCAGGCGGCGCGGTCACGGGCGTCAAGTGCGCGGGTCACGTCCTCGGGTGTCCGGGCCCCGGCGCCGACCCGCTCCAATGTGCCGACAAAGCTGCGGACCTGATTGTGCAGGAACGACCGGGCGCGGATGCGAAAGCGGAATTCGGTCTGATTGTCACCGGCAATTTCACGGACGTCGAATTCGTCCAGGGTGCGAACAGGGCTTTCCGCCTGACACATCGACGACCGGAAGGTGGTAAAATCGTGTCGCCCCAAAAGCCGGTTTGCCGCCGCCTGCATCGCAGCGCCATCCAGCGCGTGCGGCACCCGCCAGGCCAACCCGGCGTCGTGGATCAACGGGGCGCGTCGACAGATCAGGCGGAACACATACAACCGGGAAGTGGCTGAAAACCGGGCGTGCCAATCGGCAGGTACTTCCGCGCAATCGAGCACGGCGACGGGGCTGGGTTTCAGATGGAAATTCAGCGCCTCGGACAGGCGAAACGGGTCCCAGTCATGCGTCAGATCGCAATGTGCAACCTGCCCGGTCGCATGCACCCCGGCATCGGTCCGACCAGCCGCAGCGATGGTATGGGGCGCCGGTTCAAGTTTTGCCAGCGCCGCCTCGACCGCGCCCTGCACCGACGCAAGTTCGGTTTGTCGCTGCCAGCCGGCAAAGGGCGCGCCATGGTAGGCAATTTTCAGGGCAAAGCGGGGCATTCGCGCGGCTTAGGCGCAGGGCGAGGCAAAATCAATCCCTACACATCCGGTGCCCGGCTGCCTATCTTGGACCGACGAAAGGCAAAGGGACAGGCATTGGTCATTGGCACACTTGCGGACGGCATCCTGCGCGGTGTCGAAACCGTCACGGATACGCTGGCCGCACCGTTCGTGGATCCGGTGATCCGGCTGGGGGTGACGGGGCTCAGCCGGGCCGGCAAGACCGTGTTCATCACGGCCCTTGTCGCCAACCTGATGGACCGCGGGCGGATGCCGCAACTGGTCGCGGCGGCGAACGGGGCGATACGCACCGCGTATCTGCAACCCCAGCCCGACGATACCTTGCCGCGTTTCGACTATGAAACCCATCTGGCGCGGCTGACGGCACCACACCCGACATGGCCCGAGGGGACGCGCCGGATCAGCCAGTTGCGCCTGTCGCTCAAGGTCCAGCCGATGGGCCTGTTGTCGGGGTTTCAGGGACCGCGCACCGTGCATCTGGATATCGTGGATTATCCCGGCGAATGGCTGCTTGATCTGGCCCTGTTGGAGAAATCCTATGCCGCATGGTCGACCGAAACCCTGGCGCGGATGCAGGACCGGCCCAGCGGTGCTGCGTTTCTGGCGCAATCTGCTGCCGCCGATCCGGCCGCCGCGCTGTCCGAACCGGCAGCCAAGTCACTGGCCGAGGGTTTCAGCGCCTATCTGAACGCGGCCCGAGATGCCGGGTTGTCGGACCTGACGCCGGGGCGGTTTCTGTTGCCCGGCGATCTGGCGGGGTCGCCGGTGCTGACCTTTGCGCCGCTGGCCGACCCCGGCCGCGCCCCGCGCAAATCGCTCTACCGTGAATTCGACCGCCGGTATGAAAGCTACAAGGCCAACGTGGTCAAACCGTTCTTTCGCGATCATTTCGCCCGGATCGACCGCCAGATCGTGCTGGTCGATGTGTTGGGCGCGATCCATGCCGGACCCGCCGCGCTGGACGATCTGCGGCGGACGATGGCGGATATCCTTGCCGCGTTCCGGCCCGGTCGGAACGCATTCCTGACCCGGATCTTCAACGGGCGGCGGGTGGAAAAGATCCTGTTCGCCGCAACCAAGGCCGACCATCTGCATCATTCCCAGCATGGCGCGCTGACCGCGATCACCGAGGCGCTGCTGCGCGAAGCCCGTGACCGGGCGCAATTCTCGGGGGCGCAGACGGCGGCGATGTCGATTGCTGCGCTGCGCACCACGATCGAGGAAACCGTCGATCACCGCGACGGGCCGCTGAACGTCGTGCGCGGGCGGTTGCTCGGGTCCGGCAAGCAGGCGGCGTTTCATCCGGGGTTTCTGCCGACGGACCCCGCCCACCTGCTGACCCCCGCGCGCGAAGGTGCGACGACCTGGCTGGACGCCGATTACGGCGCGATGGAATTCGCCCCGGCGCCGCTGACGCTGCGCCCCGGCGACGGGCCGCCGCATATCCGGCTGGACAAGGCAGCGCAGTTTCTGATCGGTGA
>JBBKXP010000224.1:0-11125 GCA_037969545.1 Paracoccaceae bacterium
CCAAATTCGAACAGTCCCAGAAACACAATGACCGTCAAGACGCCGGCAACGGCGGCGGCAATCCAACACATCTTCTGGCAAGACATCTTGCCCGATTCATTATCCATTTTCATTCTCCCTCTGGTTCCTTCTGGATCCGCCATGCGGGTGACCAGTTTTCGTCGTGCGGCGTCGCCGACGTTTTTCCATTGCCGGTGTCGAGGTCGTGCGAACGACGCCGGCATTGCGGCTGGTCCAAACGAGGCTCTGGCCGGTTGTGTCGAACATGCCGGATTCAATCATGCCTCAATATTTCCCGGCAAGGCTGGTCGCTTGCGCGACCCAGTCGTCGCGGATGATCCGGCCCTTGAATTTCAGACGGCTGTCGACCCAGGCAATTTCACGTGGACCCCATTTTGCGATCTGATCAAAGTGCCAAAAGCCCATCTCGTTGAGCATACGTTCAAGCTGCGGACCGATGCCGGTGATCCGTTTCAAATCGTCGGCCCCGGATTTGCGGGGTGCCGTCATGGTGCGCGGTTTGGCCTCGTCGACAGGTTTCAAGGCGATGTCGGGCGGGGCGCCTTTCGATGTGGCCTGCGCCTGCTGTTTGGTGATCCCGGTCTTGTCGGCCCGTGCGTTACGGCCCGGCTTCGGTTCCTCGGACGGCGTGTCATTCGCCTTTCTTGTCGGTTTCGGCGCCTTGGCGGAGGTACCCAGCCAAGGGGTCACCAGCGGCACCTCGGTTCCGTCTATCCGTTTGACGGTGTCGCCAAGATCAGTGGCCAGTTGTGCGCTGACATTATATTTCGTCTTGCCGCTGTCGTGCGATTTCAGGCTGGTCAGCCCTTTCAGCGGTTCCGCGGCATAACGCCCGTTCTGCGGTCCCGGGACCGGCACGCGACCTGCGGCCAATTCATCGATGATCTCGCTCAGACGGGCGGCGGTCAGGTCTTCGTAATAATCCTTGCCGATCTGGACCATCGGGGCGTTGGCGCACGCCCCCAGACATTCGACCTCTTCCCAGCTGAACTGTCCGTCCGACGACAGCGCATGGGCACCGGCGGCGATTTTCTGCTTGCAGACGCCGACCAGATCCTCGGCCCCGCAGATCATGCAGGACAGGGTGCCGCAAACCTGAATATGTGCAACCGAACCCACGGGTTGCAGATGGAACATAAAGTAGAACGTGGCGACTTCGAGGGCGCGGATATAGGCCAGATCGAGCATTTCTGCGACGTGTTCGATGGCGGGACGCGACAGCCATCCTTCCTGCTCCTGGGCGCGCCACAGCAGCGGGATGATCGCCGAAGCCTGTCGCCCCTCGGGGTATTTGGTCATCTGGGCGCGGGCCCATTCCGCGTTGGCCGGGGTAAAGGCAAAGGCATCGGGCTGGTCGTGGTTCAGGCGGCGCAGCATCAGGTGGTGGCTCCGGTCAGGATCGGTCGGCGGGGCGCCGATGTTGGTGTCATGGTGGTCATTTGCAGGCGCCAGTGATCAGACGCATCGACCCGTCTGCCTCGAGCCGGACCTGCCCGGCATCGTAAAGTGCTGCGACGGCGGCGTAGACCTGCTGGTCGTTCAGGCCGGCGGCGCGGGTGACGGCATCGCCGTTTTCGGTGGTGACAAGGCATCCGGCGGCCTCGATCGCGGCAATCAGTGCGGCGTTCTCGGTCGCGCCCGCAAAGGCCGGTGCGGTCAGGACGGTCAAGGCAAAGGCAAGGGCGTAACGTGTCATTTCTACATTCCTGTCATAACAAAGCCAGTGGTCACCGTGCCGAAAACAGCCATCGCCACGACGTTTGCGGGCCCGCCCAGCAGCAGGACCATTCCGGGCAGGCCCACCGCCATGATCACCGGTCCACCTCGCCGAACACAATGTCCATCGTTCCAATGATTGCCGCAACGTCGGCCAGTTGGTGCCCGGTCGCCACGTGATCCATCGCCTGCAAATGCAGGTATCCGGGTGCGCGCAGTTTGGCGCGATAGGGCTTGTTGGTGCCGTCGGCGACCAGATAAACGCCGAATTCACCTTTTGGGGCTTCGACCGCGGCATATACCTCGCCCGCAGGCACATGGAACCCTTCGGTATAAAGCTTGAAGTGATGGATCAGCGCCTCCATCGAGGTCTTCATCTCGCCACGGCTGGGCGGCGCCAGCTTGCCACGCGCCATCACATCACCCGGTTCACGGCGCAGTTTTTCGCAGGCCTGACGGATGATGTGGGCTGACTGGCGCATCTCCTCCATTCGGCAGAGGTAGCGGTCATAACAATCGCCATTCACGCCGACAGGAATCTGGAATTCGAACTCGTCATAACATTCATAGGGTTGGGCGCGCCGCAGATCCCAGGCCATGCCCGATCCGCGGACCATGACGCCGCTGAACCCCCAATCAAGCGCCTCTTGCTGGCTGATCACGCCGATGTCGCAGTTACGCTGCTTGAATATGCGATTTTCGGTCAGCAAGGTGTTGATGTCGACCATAAAGCCGGTCAGGAATTGTTGCGCCCAAGCGTCGATATCGTCGACAAGTTGTGGCGGCAGGTCCTGATGGACGCCGCCGGGGCGGAAATAGGCGGCGTGGAACCGTGCACCGCTGGCCCGTTCGTAAAAGATGCAAAGTTTTTCGCGCTCTTCAAAGCCCCACAGTGGTGGGGTCAGAGCGCCAACATCCATCGCTTGCGTCGTGACATTCAGCAGGTGCGACAGGATGCGGCCGATTTCGGAATACAAGACCCGGATCAGGCTGGCGCGGCGCGGCACCACGGTGCCGGTCAGCCGCTCGATCGCCAGACACCAGGCATGTTCCTGATTCATCGGCGCGACGTAGTCGAGCCTGTCGAAATAGGGCAGGGTTTGCAAATAGGTGCGCGACTCCATCAGCTTTTCAGTGCCCCGGTGCAGCAGGCCGATATGGGGATCGCAGCGTTCGACGATCTCGCCATCCAGTTCCAGCACAAGTCGCAGAACGCCATGCGCGGCAGGGTGTTGCGGGCCAAAGTTGATGTTGAAGTTGCGGATTCTCTGCTCGCCCGTCTGGGCGTCGCGCGATCCGTCATCGTAGGTATTGGTGCGAATGTCGCCGTCCATCATGCTGCCTTTGCAAGGTTGCTCTGCCAGGCGAGTGGCAGCGGGCCCATGTTGCGAGCCATGAAATCATACTGTTCGCGCAAGAATACCACAGATTGTGCTTCCAGGTCTGGGTCAATTTCCGCTGGGTCGCCTTTCAGCACCGTGCGTTCGACGATGACATCAGTTGCGGTGATCCCCAGAAAGCCGCAAATGTCGGCCCATCCCGAGGCTGTGAACATCGTTTCGGCGTAGGCGATCAGCAGGCGTTTGTCTGGGACGACCCGGCGCAGCTTGGGGATAACACCGGCATAATCGCCGCGCGCGGCAATACCGGGATCAGTTTCGCCTTTGAGAACGCGGGCCAGCAAATTGTTGCAGCGCCGCTCGAATTTGTCGGCGTCGCCTTCGCGCCGCATGACCTGCATGCGCACCTGCGACCACAGCCGGGCGACCGGATCGCGAACCAGATAGATCACCAGTGCGTCGAGGTCTAGTTCCAGCATCCGCGCATATTCGGTTTCCGACAGCAGGGCATAACTGGGCGTCAGATCGGCAATCAGCGGCTCGTCGGTGCGCCCCTGCAACATCCATGCCAGATAGGCGCGGTCGCCGGTGCGGTCGCCCGACAGGACCGCAATCAGATCCCGCAGTGATGCTATCTGATCCTCGAGGCCGACAATCCGAGCGGCGCTGCCGATGGCGCGGGCACGTTCAAGGTTCTTGCCGAATACCTCGAGCCGTTTGACCAGCTGCCCGACCTGACGGTCGGCGTCAGCTGCGTCCATCGTGTCGAAATAGTGGGTTTCCTTGACCGCACGCAGCCAGCATTCCGGATGCTCGTACAGGGCGCTATACAACCACGACGTTCCCGCCTTGGTCGCACCGACGCAGTAAAGAAGGGTTGGGTCAGCCATCGCCTAGCCCTTTGCCGCCTTGGCCTTGTCATCGCCCGGCAGAATGTACTTGGCACCTTCCCACGGCGACATGAAATCGAACTGCCGGTATTCCTGGATCAGGTTGACCGGTTCATAAACGACCCGTTTCTGCACCTCGTCATAGCGGACCTCGGTATAGCCGGTGGTCGGGAAATCCTTGCGCAGCGGATGGCCGCGAAAACCGTAATCGGTCAGGATACGGCGCAGATCGGGGTGACCGGAAAACAGGATGCCGAACATATCGAACACTTCGCGTTCGAACCAGTTGGCGGCCGGAAAGACGTCGATGATCGACGGCACCATGTCGGCCTCGCGGGCCTGCACGCGCAGTCGAACACGCTGGTTCTGATACATCGACAGGAAATGATAGACGACATCAAACCGCGCCGACCGCCCCGGATAGTCAACGGCAGTAATGTCGACAAGGGTGGAAAACTGGCACGACTTGTCGGTTTTCAGGAAATCCACAATGGCGACCAGCCGGGTCAGCGGCACGGTCACGGTGAGTTCGCCAAATGCGACCTGGGTCGCCAACACGCAGTCGCCGCGCTTTGTCTCGATCAGTGCGGCCAGTTCAGCCAAGGCATCCGTTTGTGGGTCGGTCACATCGGTCATGGCGATCTACCTTACAATCGTGCCGGTGCGGCGGATTTTGCGTTGCAGTTGCAAGATGCCGTAAAGCAGCGCCTCGGCCGTCGGTGGGCAACCGGGCACGTAGACATCGACGGGCACGATCCGGTCGCAACCGCGCACCACCGAATAGCTGTAGTGGTAGTAGCCCCCGCCATTCGCGCAGGACCCCATGCTGATGACATAGCGCGGTTCCGGCATCTGGTCGTAGACCTTGCGCAGGGCTGGCGCCATCTTGTTGGTCAGGGTGCCGGCGACAATCATCAGGTCCGACTGGCGCGGGCTGGCCCGCGGTGCAGTGCCGAACCGCTCGAGGTCATAGCGGGGCATCGAGGTGTGCATCATCTCGACCGCGCAGCAGGCCAGACCAAAGGTCATCCAGTGCAGGCTGCCGGTGCGAGCCCAGTTGATCATGTCTGCTGTCGACGTGACCAGAAAGCCCTTGTCTGTCAGTTCGCTGTTCAGCGCACCGGCGGCAACGTCCATATCGACACCAGCCGTATTCACCGAGGTCATTGCCATTCCAGCGCACCCTTTTTCCATTCATAGGCGAAACCGATCGTCAGCACCCCCAGGAAAACCATCATCGACCAGAAGGCGGTCATGCTGATGTCGCCGAATGCCACGGCCCAAGGGAACAGGAACGCCACCTCGAGGTCGAAGATGATAAAGAGGATCGACACAAGGTAGAACCGCACATCGAACTTCATCCGGGCATCATCGAAAGCATTGAAACCGCATTCATATGCGGACACCTTTTCGGGGTCGGGATTGCGCACAGCCAACACCACGGCGGCAAGGATGAGAATTATCGCCAGCACAACGGCAAGCCCCAGGAAGATGATGATAGGCAGGTAATCCGAGGTAAGACTTTGCACTGGATTGGTTCCTTGTCAGACGGTCGGCGGCGGCCAACGGGACCGCGCCGCACAACTTGGATGACATGTATCGCCCTGCCCCGGCATGGTCAACCAAACCCGGACCCGGGCCGACCGATTTTGCGGCAGTCATGACGGCGCTACCAGCAGGATCACCAACGCATGTGTGACGGCGGCGTTGTCGGACCCTCTCCGGTCAGGGCTGTTTCCACTGCGGATCGCGTTTGTCGAAAAATGCGTCGATGCCTTCGCGCGCTTCGACGTCTTCCCAGCGGGCGACCAAGGCGTCGATGCCGGCGGCGATGGTCCGGGCGTCGATCACCGGCCCCAGACTGCGGGCCAGTGCCTTGGCTTCGGCCACGGCGCCGCTTGCGCAGGCAAGATAGGGGGCAACCTCGGCACCGATCGCCACGGCAAGGTCTTCGGGCGCGACGGCGCAGCTGATCACCCCGAGGGTTACCGCCTCTTCTGTCTCGAACACGCGGCTTGACATGAAAACACGCCGCGCCATCGCCTCGCCCATCCGGGCAATCACGTAGGGGCCGATGGTGGCGGGGATCAGGCCCAGCCGGGTTTCGGTCAGCCCGAACCGCGCCCCGGTCACGCCGATGGCGACATCACAGACGCAGGCCAGCCCGACACCGCCGCCAAAGGCATTGCCCTGCAAGGCGCCGATCAGCGGTTTCGGCAGGGTGTTGAGGGCTTGCAGCATCATGGATATCCGCGTCGCTGCGATCCGCCTCTGGTCGGCGTCCGCCTGCATCTGGTCGCGCATCCAGCCCAGATCGCCGCCGGCGCAAAACGTCGGCCCGGCTCCGGTCAGAACAACCACCCGGACCGCAGGGTCGGCACCCAACCTTTGCGCCGCCCCGGTCAGTTCGGCAATCATCTGCGCGGAAAGGGCGTTGTGCTTTTCCGGGCGGTTCAGGGTCAGGGTGGCGACGCCGCGTTGATCGCAGGTGACGGTGATGGTGTGCATCATTCCTGCCCTCGCATCGCCCGGGCCATCGCTGCCGCCTTGTCGATGATCGTGCGGTCGAGGCCGGTGCGAAACCCCCGCCCTTCGACCAGTTCGATCACCGCACAGGTTGCGACATTTCCCGGCGCACCCGGCGCATAGGGGCAGCCGCCCAGCCCGCCGACGGCGGCGTCAAAGGTGCGCAACCCAAGGTCGAGACAAGCGTCAATGTTGGCCAAAGCGAGCCCGCCGGTGTCATGGAAATGCCCGGCAAGGTCGCTCACCGGCGCGACGTTCAGCACCGCGCGCACCATCGCGGCGACGGTGTCCGGTGTGCCCTTGCCGATGGTATCGCCAAGTGACAGCGGCATCGGTGCCAGATCGCGCAGCATCTCGGCAGCGCGGGCGACCGCCGTCGGCGGCGTGGGTCCGTCAAACGGGCAATCTGTGACGCAGGAGATATAGCCGCGCAGGCCCAGCCCCGCATCGTTCGCCGCCGCAACGACCGGGCGGAACCGGTCGATGCTTTCGGCGATCGTGCAGTTCAGGTTGGCCTTGGAAAATCCTTCGGAGGCCGAGATGAAGACTGCCACCTCGTCCGGCCCTTGCGGCATTGCAGCGCGAATGCGCCAGAACGCCGACCAACCCGTCAGATTGGGGATCAGGACGCAAAAACGCGTCGCATGATCATAGCTGAGACCGGCAATGACATCCCCCGAATCCGCCATCTGCGGCACCCATCTGGGCGATACGAACGACCCTGCCTCGACGGCCGGCAGACCGCTCGCGCTCAGCAGGTCAATCAGGGCGATCTTGTCGGCGGTCGGAATGATCCGCGCCTCGTTCTGCAAGCCGTCGCGTGGGCCGACCTCGTAGATGGTGACGGTATCAGTCACGTTCCCTGGCTCCCTTGGCATGCCGTTTAGTATCGCTATGGGCACTATCGCTTTGAGGTTCAAGCGCGATCAAGACGGCTTTTGCGGTGACTTGACCACCCGCGACGCAGTGTACGGCGGCAATCACACCATCGCGTGGGGCACGCAGGACATGCTCCATTTTCATCGCCTCGAGCACAACCATCCGATCGCCGGATGTCACAGGGTCGCCAACCGACACCGCGATCGAGCGGACCAGTCCGGGCATCGGCGCCAGAATCCCGTCGGCCACCGGTCCGGCGGCAACGGCTCGGTCCAGCGGATCGGTAATCTCGACCACCATCGTCGCCGCACCGAACACCGTGATACGATTGCCGTGACGCACAAACGCCGGGGCCGCTTGGCGGTCCAGCCGCCAGCCGTCGGGGCCGCGCCGGGCATCGACGATCTGGCTGTCGAGCGCGACCGTGATCCGATCCGGACCGTCGGTCCGCAAAATCGCCATCCGGTCTGCGCCATCCAACCGAAACTCAATCCGCCGCGCCAATGCAGCCCAGAGGGTAAAGCCGGTCAATGCCGCGTTTAGTTCGGCCAATCCGGCCGCGACAATGGCGGTAAACGCAATGTCGCGTGGCGGACACGGTACAGCCGCTGTCAGTGACGCAATGTCGCGGCCGATCAATCCGGTATCGACCTGACCCGCGGCAAACCCGGGATGATCGGCAAGGGCCGCCAAGAACCCGAGGTTTGTCACCGTCCCGGCCACCCGGGTCGCACGCAAACCGTCACGTAACGCCTGCAACGCGCTGGCACGGTCTGGCCGGTGGACGATCAGTTTGGCGATCATCGGATCATACCAGGGGCTGATCGTATCGCCGGTGCGCACGCCGCTGTCGGCGCGAAGCCCCGCAGGAAACGCGAGCAGATCCAGACGCCCGGTTGCGGGCAGGAATCCGGCGGGCACATCCTCGGCATAAAGCCGCGTCTCGAAGGCGTGGCCGGTAATGCGCAGGTCGGACTGCCGGGCTGGCAAGGGTTCGCCACTGGCGACCCGCATCTGCCATTCCACCAGATCGACCCCGGTGATCGCCTCGGTCACCGGATGTTCGACCTGCAGGCGGGTATTCATTTCCATGAACCAGAACCGATCCGGGCGCAGGCCGTCCGACGCGTCGACGATGAATTCGATAGTCCCGGCCCCGGCATAGCCGATCGCCTTGGCGGCAGTGACGGCTGCGTCACCCATGGCGGTGCGCATCGCTGCGGTCATACCCGGTGCCGGCGCCTCCTCGATCACTTTTTGATGGCGGCGTTGCAAACTGCAATCGCGTTCGAACAGATGCACGGCTTGTGCGCCGTCGCCAAACACCTGCACCTCGATATGGCGCGGGCTTTGGATGTATTTCTCAATCAGAACGGCGTCGTTGCCAAAGGCAGTGCGGGCCTCGGCGCGCGCACTGTCCAACGCTTCGGCAAAGTCACGCGGGTTTTCGACCAGACGCATCCCCTTGCCGCCGCCGCCCGCGACAGCCTTGATCAGGACCGGAAAGCCGATTTTCGCCGCTTCCTGCGCCAGCACATCGGCATCCTGATCGTCGCCCAGATACCCCGGAACGACCGGCACACCTGCCGCCTGCATCAGCTTTTTCGCCGCATCTTTAAGGCCCATGGCCCGGATCGCCGCTGCCGAAGGGCCGATGAAAACCAGTCCGGCCGTTTCCACGGCATCGACAAATTCAGGATTTTCGGAGAGGAATCCATAGCCCGGATGGATTGCCTCGGCGCCCGTATCCAGTGCCGCCTGAACTATCAGATCGCCGCGCAGGTAACTGTCTGCGACCGGGGCCGGGCCAAGCCGGACCGCCTGATCGGCCATGCTGACATGCAGAGCGTCGGCGTCAGCATCTGAATAAACCGCGACTGTCTGAACGCCAAGGTGGCGGCAGGTGCGCATGATCCGGCAGGTAATTTCGCCCCGGTTGGCGATAAGGATACGCGTGAACATCAACCCAGATCCTCGATCAGTTCAAAGCGTTCGCAGACAAGCATCATGGCCTCATTCCAGCCGCCATTTCGGGTGAAGAACGCCCGGTGGTCGGTCTGCCAGCCGTTCAACGTGTCGTTTTCGCCCTCGGCAAAGGCGAAATCGGCATCGACATCGCAGAACCGGCGCACCGTCACCTCGGTTGTGCGGATCACCAGTGCCGGGGTGCCGTCCCAGTCAAGCGCGACATCAATGCGCCCGGCAACCGGCAGAGCCTCTGCCTCGGTTTGATAATCGCCAAGTGCACCGCATGTCGCGGTTTTACGGCCCGCCCTGACAAGGGCGATCAGGTGGTCACAAAGGGCGCGATTATCGCCAAAGGTAAAGGTTTCGGCCCCCCGATAGCGTTGCCTGATCTGCTCCAGCATCGCCGTCACATCCGGAACACGCCAAAGCGTGTTTTACCGATGGGTCGGTTCATCGCCGCCGCAAGCGACAGCGCCAGCACGTTGCGGGATTTGCGCGGGTCGATGACGCCGTCATCCCAAAGGCGGGCGGATGCGTAGAGCGGGTGCGACTGTTCCTCAAACATCGCGATGGTCGGGGCCTTGAATGCTGTCTCTTCGGCGGCGGACCAGGTCTTGCCGGCCCGCTCGTTGGCGTCACGCCTGACCGTGGCGAGCACCCCGGCCGCCTGTTCGCCACCCATCACAGCCGTGCGCGATGTCGGCCATGACCATACAAAGTTCGGGCCGAAAGCCCTTCCCGACATGCCATAATTACCGGCACCGTATGACCCTCCGACAATCATCGTGATCTTGGGCACTGCCGTTGTGGCCACTGCCGTCACCATCTTGGCGCCGTGCCGCGCAATGCCCTCGTTTTCATACTTCTGCCCGACCATGAACCCGGTGATGTTTTGCAAGAAAATCAACGGTATCCGGCGCTGACTGCAAAGTTCGATGAAATGCGCGCCCTTTTGGGCAGCCTCGGAAAACAGGACGCCGTTATTGGCGACAATACCGCAAGACCAGCCGTCAATATGGGCAAAGCCCGTCACCAAGGTTTCGCCGAACCGCGCCTTGAACTCGTCGAATCGCGAGCCGTCGACGATACGTTCTATCACCGTACCAACATCATAAGGCGTGCGCAGGTCTGCCGGGATAATATCCCATAAGTCGTTGATGCTTACCGCCGGTAGCTCGGGCAAAATCCGTAGGCCGGGGTTCACCACGGCACCCCCTCCACAAGACCCCACCGCCTGCCGCGCCAGCGCCAGCGCATGGGCATCATCCTCGGCCAGATAGTCCGCCACACCGGACAGCCGGGTGTGGACATCGCCGCCTCCCAGATCTTCGGCGCTGACGACCTCGCCGGTTGCTGCCTTGACCAACGGCGGCCCGGCCAGAAAGATCGTCCCTTGCCCCCGCACGATGATCGACACATCGGCCATCGCAGGCACATAGGCGCCGCCCGCCGTGCAGGATCCCATGACAACTGCGATCTGTGGAATGCCCGCCGCCGACATATTGGCCTGATTGTAGAAAATCCGCCCGAAATGATCGCGGTCGGGGAAAACCTCGTCCTGATTGGGCAGGTTCGCACCGCCGCTGTCGACCAGATAGACGCAAGGCAGATGGCACTGCGCCGCGATTTCCTGCGCCCGTAGGTGCTTTTTGACCGTCATCGGGTAATATGTGCCGCCCTTGACCGTCGCATCGTTGCAGATCACCATAACTGCTTGCCCTTCGACGGTGCCGACACCCGCAATTACGCCAGCCGCAGGTGCAGCACCATCGTATAATCCGTGCG
>JBBKXP010000225.1:0-6603 GCA_037969545.1 Paracoccaceae bacterium
ACCTGAGGGCCCATGACGTGCAACGACGGATGCTAGAGGAGGCGGCGCGTCGCCCTCGTTCTCGCGACGACCTGGCTGAGCGGCTGCGCGACGGGCGCTTCTGAAATCCGCGTCGCGACCGTCTGCCCACCGGTGGTAGAGTATAGCCGCGAGTTCCAGGCTCGGGCGGCCGAGGAACTGGCCCTGCTGCCCGAGGGATCGGTGATCGCGGAAATGCTGAGCGACTACGCTGCGATGCGCGATCAGGCGTGGGCCTGTGAATAGCGCAGCGCAGTCAGCAAGGTCGCTTGATCACCACGGTGCTGGTTTCATGGCCCCGAAAAGGGAAACGGTCCTTCCGATCAGGATCGACGTGCGTTGTCGTCGCCGATCTCGATCTGAAGTTCTTCTGTTCGCAGCCAGATCGACAGGCTTTCCGTCGAGGCTTCCACCTGTTCCGGCTTCCGCAGGGCGCACTCCCATACCGTCGCCACCCGCCACCCGTCGTCTTCGAGGAGTTTTGTGCCAACGGCGCTGTCTCGAGCGCGGAAAAGGGGAACATCGGCCAATAGTTGATTTGCGCAACAGCGCCTTTGTGACCTGAGCAATCCCTTAAAAGCCGATCGTCTTTTGCCGTTCCACGATTGCTGCAAGCACGCTCATTGCGGCAAGGGCCGAACTGCGGGGATTGTCGGCCAGACTGCTTCCAGTCACGCAAAAGTTCATTTCGCCGAAATCGCCCGCCGCCTCGATCTGATGGATATTGCCACGCGCGTCCGGGTCGGCGATCAGCTCGACCTTCGTGTCTTCGAAGCCCAGAGATGAAAGCGCCACCGCTGCCGCTACGTTGGCGTTCTTGGGATAGGCAAGCGCTGCCTCTCGTGCCGAGCCGCTGAAATGTGTTTCCGCGCGGGTCAGGCCGACCAGATCCAGCCTGTTCTCGGCGGGCGACCCCATCCAACCTAGAGGCGGTTTGCGCCCGACATAGGTTACACGATCCAATCGACCGCAGCGAGCGGCACGCAGAAGATCAAGCGCACCAATTGCACCGCTGGCCAGGTGCAGTCTGGATCCGCCAGATTTTGCGGCATCAGCAAGCTGTGTTTGCAGTACCGCATCGGCCAACGCGCCAATGGAAAGTGTCAGCAGATCGACTCCAGAGGTAAGCGTGGCAGGCCCGTGTGCGCGCAAGCCATCATGGCCGGCGCAATCTATCACCAGCGCGACACCTGTCGGCATGTCCGCAATATCGGATATCTGCGGCACGCCTTGCGCATCCACGCCTTCGTTGCCAGGACGAACGACGCTGGCGACCAGTTCGATGTCGCATGCCGCGATCCGGGCCCTCACGAACGCCGAAATCGCGCCTTTACCGATTATCGCTAATTTCATCGTGTCCCCCCTTAGGTCGTCTGCCCACCTGCATATCCTTTCGAAAACAGCTGTCCATTATTATCATGGCATCTTGCAGTCTTTGTATGCGTCGGCAGGACAAAGGGCATCACAAGACTGGACAGCTTAGTGGTCTGTTGGCAATATATCGCTGGTATGGTGCACGCCAGTGGCGTTCGACCCGCGCGATTTTGAAGCCGTCCGATTGACGGCAAGGGAGACGGGCAAATCAAATGATCACGACTGAAAGTCTGAAACCCGACTTTGCAAAACTTCGCCAAGAGTTTCCGACTCTCGAACGCTGGGTGTATCTTGATATCGCCCGCAAGGCGCCGACACCGCGCTGTGTTGAAACAGCCATCAACGAGTTCCTAGGGAATATTTACGAACAGGCCGGGCTCAGAGCATTCTCGATGGATGCGGTCGATGAGACCCGGCAAGCGCTTGCTGACCTTCTCGGTGTCCGCGCAAGTACGCTTGCCTTTGTCAAGAACACCTCGGAGGGGCTGAACCTTGCGGTGAGTTCAATCGAACTCTCGCCGGGGGACAACATCGTCACAAGCGCGTTCGAACATGAAGCGCAGCTGTTTCCCCTGCAGCTTGCTGCGCAGGAAAAGGGCATAGAAATTCGCATCGCTCCGGCGCGCGACGGTCGCGTTTCCTTTCAGGACATCGCCGCACTGATGGACCAGCGTACCCGCGTCTGCGCCATTTCCCTAGTTGCTTTTGGGAACGGGTTCCGGTTCGACCTGGCCGCGTTATCGGCCACATGCCGTCAACGTGACGTTATCCTGATCAGCGATGCCATCCAGGCAATTGGCGTGCTGGCGACTCCGCTATCGGGGATCGGCGCCGATATTGTGGTCTGTGGTTGTCACAAGGGGCTTCTGGGGCTGAACGGCACTGCATTCCTGTATTGTCGAGAGAGCCTGATTGAACAGCTTCGCCCGCCGTTTGCCGGTAAACACAGCATCACGTCAGATCGCCTTGCATCCGCGCCGCTGGAATATCGAAAGGATGCGCGCCGGTTCGAGTATGGCAACCCGAACTTTTTGGGAATTGCGGCCCTTGGCCAGACGGTTTCGTTTCTGCGGTCCGTCGGGCTGCAGCATATCGAACAACGTGTGCATGATCTGACAGATTGCCTGATAGCGAATGCATTGTCGCGCGATCTGGTTGTCAGAACGCCTTTGAATTGGTCTGAGCGGGCTGGGATCGTCAGCTTTGATTTGCCGGGTGACGCCAATTCGATTTCCAGGTCGCTGATGGAGCGCAACATCATCGCCAATGTCAAGGACGGCTATGTACGCGCGTCGGTGCATTTCTACAATTCCCACGACGATCTTGACCGGTTTCTCGACGCGATTGCGCCGCCATGAACTCAAAATTTCAGACAGCGGGTTCGACCCTTAAGTATCAGTAAAGTTTATGATTAAATGGAGCGGGATAAAATGGCTGAAACGAAACCTTGGGATCCGGCAATGACGGAAATCAGCATCACCAATGTGCGACACCTGTTTCCTGGAACCGAGGGGCAGGTCTATCTTGATGTGTCGTCACGGGGGCTTGTCCCGTTGATGGCAAAGGATGTTCTGCTGCGTCATCTGGATACGCGGATCGACGGCACGGCTGACAAGGATCAGATGTTTGCGACCGCTGAACGCGTGCGAAACAAATTTGCCCGGCTGATCAATGCGGCGCCTGATGACATTGCTTTCATGAAGAATATCTCGGACGGAATATGCACCGTCGCGACGGCGTTCGACTGGAATTCGGGGGAATCGGTTCTTTTGTGCCGGGATGTCGAGCATCCTAACAATATCTATCCCTGGCTCAACATGGCAGATCGGCGGGGCATTCAGGTTCGTTCGGTTCCGGCCATCGATGGTCGCATTCCGGTGGATGCGCTGATCGATGCAATGGATGAGAGCACACGGCTGGTCGCGGTTTCATCCGTCAGCTTTGCACCCGGATTCGTGTCCGATCTGGAAAAGTTGGGCGCGGCGTGCCGATCTAGGGATGTCTTTCTTCTAGTGGACGGCGCGCAATCAGTGGGCGTGTTGGAGACCGATGTCGAGCAGTTGAAAGTGGACGGATTGGCGGCCGCCACACAAAAAGGCCTTATGGGGCTTTATGGCCTTGGCATGCTTTATGTGCGCCGTGAATGGGCCGAACGCATGCGTCCCATGGCGCTGGCACGCTTTGGCGTTGATCTTGAGGGGGCTCATGAAGCCAGCATCGGTGGCAAAGACATCAGGCTTATGCCCGGGGCACGTCGTTTCGAGATCGGCAACTATAACTTTCCGGCCATCGCTGCAGTAGAACCGTGTCTTGATCTGATTCTGTCCCTGGGGCAGGCTGAGGTTCAGGCCCACGCCTGCAGGTTGGCGCGGAATCTGGCTCTGGGTCTTGTGGAACTCGGGCTGCCGGTCGCCGGTGGCGAGCCTGGCCCGCATCTGGCGCATATCGTCGCCATCGGAACGTTTACCAGCAATCACGGCGGCACAGACGATCCGGGCACTGCCACCCTGCACGATTCGCTGGTCAGCGCGAACGTGACACACGCCTTGCGCGGCGGCATGATCCGTCTGGCCACCCATCTCTACAACAATGACGATGACATCGACAAAACGCTCGCTGTTGCGCGAATCTGGGCAAAAAACCGGCGCTGACGGCCAGCGCTGCGACATGCCATCAATATACCATTGACATACCATGATTGGAAGTATCGACTTTGCATATGCTTGTTACACAAGAAAACTTGCTTGATCGCGACAGAGCCCGACATGCGATTCTCGACCTGATTTCTGGGGGGATCTTAGAGCAGGACAATCCGCTTTCAGAACGCGTCCTGTCCGAAAAACTGAAGCTGGGTCGCACCCCTGTCCGTGAAGCGATCCGGGATCTTGCCCGCGACGGCATCCTGCATGTGATGCCTGGCTATGGCACCGTCTTGCGCCGTCTGACCATCGACGACCTGCGGGAAACATTCGAGGTGCGTCACGCGCTTGAGGTCATGGCCTGCGAATTGGCGGCCCGGCGCGGTGCGACACGTGAACTTGAGAGTTATGTCGAGATGTACAGTGTGTTCGAACCGGACGGCGAAACGAGTGCAGCTGAACTTCAGGCCCACAACCTTGCCTTTCATCAAGCGATCTTTTCCGCGGCAGCGAACCGATCCCTGCAGGCAATGTACAGCAATATTCAGATACGCATTCAGGCAACGACCAACATGATGCGTGATCATGAATCAAACCAGATGCGTCAAAGGCAGTCTGCCAAAGAACATCTGACAATCATCGACGCCATCCGAACGCGGGATTTCGAGAAGGCGAGGGTTTCAATGCGCACCCATCTAAACAACGGCCATGAAGCCCGTGTTTGCATTTTGGCAGGGTTGTATCCTCCCGCTTCTCAACAAACATCCGAGGGATGATCGCGATGAGTGCCTTGACCAATCTGAGATACAGCGGTGGTGGGGCCAGCATTTCAGCCGCAAACCCCGTCAACAACACGCAACCGCATGGCGAGCTTTTGTTTGCCGAATACGACCTTGAGCGCCTGGCTCAGACCGTGGACCGTGATTCAATCGCGTCCGGGCCTGCGAGCCTCTGGCGCTATGCAGCACTGTTGCCGCTGGATGATCCCGACAACACCGTAACGCTGAACGAAGGCTGGACGCCGCTCGTTCCGGCGCAGCGGTTGGGTCGGGCCCTGGGACTCGAGGCACTGTATATTAAGGACGAGGGCCGAAATCCGTCTGGCTCATTCAAAGATCGCGGTGCAAGTGTCGCCATCAGTCGCGCCCGTGAAATCGGTATCAAGACGGTGATCCATAACAGTTCGGGCAACGCGGGAGGCGCGTGGGGTCTGTATGCGGCACGGGCGGGGATACGATGCATCAACATCATGCCTGATGACGTGTTGCCCGCGAGCGTTATGCAAAGCGCGCTCTCGGGCGCTGTGACCGTGCATTTCAATGACCGTTGGCAGAATGCCGGCAAACTGGTTCAGTCGTCGGCCGATCGGCATGGTTGGTTCAATGTGGGCACGTTCCGAGAACCCTATCGCATCGAAGGCAAGAAAACGATGGGGCTGGAGCTTTGCGAGCAGTTCGGCTGGGCCGTTCCCGACGTTATCGTGTACCCGGCAGGTGGCGGCCTTGGAATGGTTGCAATTTACAAGGCTTTTGATGAACTGGAAGCCTTGGGCTGGATCGAAAAGGGCAAGCGTCCGCGCCTTGTGGTCACGCAGTACACCGGCTGTGCGCCGATCGTGCAAGCCTATCGGCAGGGGGCCAGCGATGTCGAGGAATGGCAGGATATCCAGATCCTGCCCGGTGGGTTGAAATCTGCCAATCCGGGCGGCGGCAGGGCCGTTCTGAAACTGGTTCGCGAAACCGGCGGCACCTGCGTCGCCGTCTCGACCGAGGAAGCGCTGAGCGCCGCTGCGGAAATTGCGTCAAGTGAAGGCGTGTTTGCCTGCCCCGAGTCGGCCACCACGCTTGTTGGACTTCGCAAGGCGAAAGAGATTCTGCCGATCCTGCCATCCGACAGGATCGTCTTGATGTCGACGGGGTCAGGGTTGAAATCAATCCCCAACTTTCCGTCGCCACAGATCATCACCCTGCAACCGCGAGAGGAACTGAAACTGGACTGACCCGAAGACCAAAAGCGTGAACGCTCGATTATTTTGAACTCAATAAGGAGACGGAAACATGAAATGCAACTTGCCGATGGCATCGATTCTTTGTGGCACAGCAATCGCCGTATGGGGGGGAGTAGCCAGCGCTGATACATTGCAATTGGTCAAGGACCGGGACAGCGTCATCTGCGGTGTCGGGGACCGGCCGGGATTCTCGGCTCTGGACAGCCGTGGTGAATGGCAGGGTATGGATGTCGAAGTTTGCAGGGCGATTGCCGCAGCAACGCTTGGCGACAAGAACAAGGCCCAGTTCATCAAGACCACGACTCAAAACCGGTTCACGACACTTCAGAGCAGCGAAACTGACGTGCTTACCAGAAACGTGACCTGGACCGTCAGTCGCGATACCGAAGTCGGGGTCGATTTCGTGGCACCCACTTTCTATGACGGCCAGGCATTCATGGTGCCAAAGGCCTTGGGCGTAACCAAGGTGACCGAGCTGGATGGCGCGACGGTCTGCGTCCTGCCGGGTTCGACGTCGGAAAAGGTGGCGTTCGACGTCTTTGCTCAGCATGGAATGACCTATAC